>JAUNKU010000109.1 GCA_030532645.1 Neisseria sp.
CAATCGGTTATCGTCTGTTTGGCATTAACCGGTAACTTGTTGGTTTTAATGTTGATCCGCTTGATTGCCGACCACCGTTTCTACGGCTTTGCCTCTTTGCTCTCGCCGCTGATCGGCGCTTTGCTGTGGCCGCTGCTCAATAAACTGATGCTCACCCTTATCCATCACCGCCAACAACGCCGATGAAACTGTTTTCCCGTTTTTTTACCAAACGCCGCGAACGTACGCCGAAAAAACCTGTTAATGAACGGCAGGACTTCCGTCTGCGCCTGTTTGTGGCATTCGGCCTGATTTTTGTTCTGTTTCTCGGCCTGCTGGCGCGTTTTGTTTTCTTGCAGGTTTTCAAGCACGAAGAATACACCGCGCAAGCCTCCAACAACCGTATTTCGCTGATTCCGACACCGCCGATCCGCGGTGAAATTACCGACCTCAACGGTGTAGTGCTGGCGCACAACTATCCTGCTTTTTCACTGGAAATCGTGCCCAACCAAGTCAAAGGCAAAATAGAAGATACGGTAGAGGCCTTGAAAGTCTATGCCGACATCAGCGAAACCGATTTGAAACGTTTCAAAAAATTCCGTGCCGACTTCCGCTCCTACGACAAAATCCCGTTGAAAATGAAGCTGATGCCCGATGAAGCCTCGCGCTTGGCGGCGCAGCTTTACCGTTTTCCCGGCGTGGAAATCAATGCGCGCACTTTCCGCGAATATCCCTACGGCAAGCTGACTGCCCACTTTTTGGGCTATATCGGCCGCATCAGCGACCGCGACCAGCAGAATCTGGATAAAGAAAACCTGACCGCGCTCTACCGCGGCAGTACGCATATCGGCAAATCAGGTTTGGAAAAATTCTACGAACGCCAGCTGCACGGTATGCCGGGTTATCAGGAAGTGGAAAAAGATGCCTACGGCAATATCGTGCGCGTCCTGAAAACCGTTGCACCGAAAACCGGCCAAACGCTGCGCCTGTCGATGGACATCCGTTTGCAGCAGGAAGCCAACCGCCTGATGGCCGGACGGCGCGGCGCGATGGTGGCACTTGATCCGCAAACCGGCGGCGTATTGGCTTATATTTCCAATCCTTCGTTCGACCCGAATCTGTTTATCGACGGCATCGACAGCGAAACGTGGAAAAGCCTGAACGAAGACTGGCAACGTCCGCTGATCAACCGTGTTACCCAAGGCCTCTATCCGCCCGGCTCAACATTCAAGCCGTTTATCGGTATGGCCTTGCTGGAAAGCGGCAAAATCGGCCAAGGCACGGTCTATCCAGCGCCCGGCGCGTGGAGCATTCCGGGCAGCAAGCACTTGTTCCGCGACTCGGTACGCAGCGGCCACGGCTCGGCTAATCTGAGCAAAGCCATTCAAGTATCGTCCGATACCTTCTTCTACCGTTTGGGCTACGAAACCGGTATCCGCAAACTGCATCCGTATTTGGCCGAATTCGGTCTCGGTCAGAAAACCGGTATTGATTTGCCGAACGAATACCGCGGCGTTCTGCCTTCTCCCGAATGGAAAGAGAAGCGGTTCAGCAAACTGCCGTCTGAAAAACGCCGCTGGAATCCCGCAGAGATGGTTCCCGTCAGCATCGGTCAGGGCTACAACGCCTACACACCGCTGCAAATGGCGCACGCCACGGCCATTCTGGCCAATGATGGTACGGTGTTCCGGCCTCATTTGGTCAAAGAAATGGTGGATCACGAAAACCGCCAAATCACGCTGATTGAACCGAAGCCCGAGCGCCAACTGCCGTTCAAACGCAGCAATTTCGAATATGTCAAACAAGCGATGGCAAAAGTGCTGCGTCCCGGCGGTACGGCGCGCAGCGTCGGCTACGGCCTGTCCTACACAATGGGCGGCAAAACAGGAACGGCTCAGGTTGTGCAAATCGCGCAGGGCAAAAAATACAATGCCGCCGCACTTGCTCTCCAACACCGCGACCACGCTTGGTTTATCTCTTTTGCACCGCTGGACAAGCCGAAAATTGCCGTGGCAGTGATTTTGGAAAACGGCGGTTGGGGTAAAAATGCCGCACCTTTGGCCCGCCGCCTGACCGACTACTACCTCCTTCGCCTGCAAGGCAAGAGCGGCGACAGCATCAAAGTCAGCCAAGCAGGCAGACACACTACCGCCAATCCGCTGCTGGAAGGCAACCAAGGCCGTCATAGCGGCCCGTCTATCTTCCAAAAAGCCTATGATGCCGTAGCACAGGAAGAAGCCGCCGAAAGGCCGTCTGAAGATTCAGCGTCAGCAGCGTTGCCAAGCAACAACGCCGCACCAGGAGAACAGCCGTGATCAATGAAAGCCTTTTGCAGAAAATCCGGCGCATTTTCTGGCAGCCGATGGACGCTTGGCTGTTTTACGCCATGCTGGTGATTTATGTCATGAGCCTGTTTCTGCTCTACTCCGCCGACGGCCAGCAAATCCGCCAATTGGAAAACAAAACGCTGCACACCATTCTCGGCTTCGGCCTGTTATGGCTGGTGGCGCGCACGAAACCGCAAACGCTGGCCAACTTCGCGCCGCCGATGTATCTCTTGGGCGTGGTGCTGCTGTTGGGCGTACACTTTTTCGGCGTGAAAGTAAACGGCTCGACGCGCTGGCTCGACATCGGCGTGGCGCGCATCCAGCCGTCCGAAATCATGAAAATCGGCCTGCCGATGATGATTGCGTGGTTCTTCCAGAGTTACGAAAGCAACCTCAACTGGAAGCATTATCTGATTGCGCTGGTTTTGGTTGCCGTGCCGGGCGTTTTGATTTTGAAGCAGCCCGATTTGGGCACGGCCACGCTGATTATGGCTTCCGGCCTGTTCGTGATTTTCTTTGCTGGACTGCCGTGGAAAATCATCTTCACCGCGCTGGTCGGCTTCTTCGCCGCATTGCCGCTGATTTGGACCTACGGTATGCACGACTACCAAAAAGTGCGCGTAATGACCCTGATCGACCCGAGCAAAGATCCGCTCGGCGCCGGCTACCATATCCTGCAATCGATGATTGCCATCGGCTCAGGTGGTTTCTGGGGCAAAGGCTGGCTCAACGGCTCGCAAACCCATTTGGACTACATTCCCGAGTCCACCACCGACTTTATCTTTGCCGTGTACGGTGAAGAGTTCGGTTTGGTCGGCAATATGCTGCTGCTGCTGATTTACCTTGTTATCCTCGGGCGCGGCCTTTACATCGCCGCCAACGGCCAGAGCCTGTACAGCCGTACATTGGCTGGCGCATTAACAATGACCTTCTTCTGTTATGCTTTTGTGAATATGGGAATGGTCAGCGGCATTCTGCCTGTGGTCGGCGTTCCCCTGCCCTTGGTCAGCTACGGCGGCACGGCCACGCTGTCCATCATGTTCATCCTCGCTTTGCTGATGGGCATTGCCAACGAAAAACGGTAAAACCGGCATCCGAAAGGCCGTCTGAAAACTTAATCTTCAGACGGCCTTCGTTCAACCCGCTCTACATTTCTCCCCTTTCTTTTTCAGACGGCCTAGCGCCAAACACTCTGCAAATTTGTGTTAAACTCCCCGTTTTTCCCACCTTCCGGAAGCACTCAAAAATGGCAGGCAACACATTCGGACAACTCTTCACCGTCAGCACCTTCGGCGAAAGCCACGGCCCCGCATTGGGCTGCATCATCGACGGCTGCCCGCCGGGTTTGGCCCTGACCGAAGCCGATATCCAAGCCGATCTCGACCGCCGCAAACCGGGCACCAGCCGCCACGTTACCCAGCGCCGCGAAGCCGACCAAGTAGAAATCCTCTCCGGCGTCTTCGAAGGCAAAACCACCGGCACGCCGATTGCGCTGTTAATCCGCAACACCGACCAGCGCAGCAAAGACTACGGCAACATCGCTCAGCAATTCCGCCCCGGCCACGCCGACTACACCTATTGGCACAAATACGGCATCCGCGATTACCGCGGCGGCGGCCGCAGCTCGGCACGCGAAACCGCAGCACGCGTAGCCGCCGGTGCAGTCGCGAAAAAATGGCTGAAAGAAAAATTCGGCACGGAATTCGTCTGCTACGTGACCCAAATCGGCGAGCGCGAAATCGTCTTCGAAAACGAAGCCTTTATCGGCGAAAATCCGTTTTTTGCCGCCAACCGCAGCCAAATTGCCGAGCTGGAAAACTATATGGACAGCGTGCGCAAATCGCTGGATTCCGTCGGCGCGAAACTGCATATCGAAGCGCGCAACGTCCCCGTCGGCCTCGGCGAGCCGGTGTTCGACCGTTTGGATGCCGACATCGCCTACGCACTGATGTCGATTAACGCCGTCAAAGGCGTGGAAATCGGTGCCGGTTTCGCCAGCGTGGCGCAGCGCGGCAGCGAACACGGCGACGAGCTGACACCCGAAGGTTTTCTGTCAAACAACGCCGGCGGCATTCTCGGCGGCATCTCCACCGGCCAAGCCATCACCGCCGATTTCGCCATCAAACCGACCAGCAGCATCGCTACGCCGCGCCGTTCCATCGACATTCACGGCAATCCCGTCGAGCTGGCGACGCACGGCCGCCACGACCCCTGCGTCGGCCTGCGCGCCGCACCGATTGCCGAAGCAATGCTCGCACTGGTGCTGATGGATCACGCACTGCGCCAACGCGCACAGAATGCCGATGTACAGGTAGATACGCCCCAAATCGCACGTTAACCAACAACAGGCAGCTTGTTTTCCGCCAAGCTGCCCGTTTTGCATCATTCAGCCGTGTTTTCAGACGGCCTCGGCAAAATCAAAGGCCGTCTGGAACAGTAAAACCATAAATATAATATATTGTTTATAAAGGTAAAAAAATGAATACCCCCCCCCCCCCAACAACAGCCGCATACGTCATCAATTTAGACCGCCACAGCGACCGCCTGTTTGAATTCTACCGCCAACCCGACACACATTATTTCCGACGCGTGGCCGCAGTGGACAAGCAGGTTTTGGCTCTGCTCGGCACAACAGATTTCTGCTTCGACACGGCTTTTATCCGCGATCATATTGATCGGGAGGCCACATTCGGCGAAGTCGGCTGCACGCTTTCCCACATCAAAACTTGGCAACTGATTGCTGAAAACGCCGACTTGGCCGAAAATGATTTCGCACTGATTGCCGAAGACGATGTACGCTTGATAAACGGTTTTTCATACCACCTGACCAAGCTGCTGCCCGCTTTCCGTGCAATGAGCGCTGATTTGATTGTGTTGCAACGCATCTATATCAATGAAAACAGTGAACGGCTCTATCAAGGCGGAGAATTTGCCCTTGCCGCGCCGCAAAGCTATCTGGATTGCGACGACGGCGGCTCGTCGCTCTACTTAATCCGCAAATCCAAAGCTGCCGAATTGGTGCGCAAACTCAACAGCGAAAAACCGCACTGGCTGGCCGATGAATTCAGCTTGTTCTGCCCCTTGGACAAAATGTTTATCGCACAAAAAGCCTTGGGCTACGTTCCCAGCAACAGCGTTTCAGACTTGGAACAAGAGCGGATAATTGCCCGCCGCCAAGCTGCCTGACAAGGAAAATACAATGAAAACCCTGCTCGCCTCCCTCCGCTATCCGCTTATCCAAGCACCGATGGCCGGTGTACAGAATGCCGCTCTGACCATTGCCGCCAGCCGCGCAGGCGGACTGGGTTCTCTGCCTGCCGCGATGTTGGACAGCGGACAGCTCGCCGCCGAGTTGGACAAAATTCAGACGGCCTTGCACTTGCAAAATCTGCCGTATAACGTCAATTTC
>JAUNKU010000110.1 GCA_030532645.1 Neisseria sp.
ACCAGCTGCCTGCCCTGAACGAAAACGTGCAGCTTTACACCCAGCTGGTTGTGCGTGAAGACGCGCATCTGCTGTTCGGTTTTGCCACTGCTGCCGAACGCAGCACTTTCCGCCAGTTGGTTAAGGTCAGCGGCATCGGTGCCAAAACCGCACTCGGCATTCTCAGCGCAATGAGCGCCCAAGAGCTGGCACAGGCTGTTGCCGACGAGGATATCAAACGCCTTTCGTCTGCGCCGGGTATCGGTAAGAAAACCGCCGAACGGATGATTTTGGAGCTGCGCGGCAAACTCGCCGCCGAAGAAATCCACACCGGCCTGTTTACGCCGTCTGAAAATGCCGATGAAACGGACGACATCGTCAGCACGCTGCTGGCACTGGGCTACAACGAACGCGAAGCGAAAGCAGCGGTCAAAGGCATTCCGGCCGGTACCGAAGTCGGCGAAGGCGTACGGTTGGCTTTGAAAAATCTGTTGAAATAAAACGCCGCCGGCTTTTCTTTCAGGCCGTCTGCAAATGCTATAATGCACGGCTAAATCTCTATCGGGAAACAGCAGATGAGCGATATTCTGGAAAAAATTCTGGCCACCAAACAAACGGAAGTGGCGGCTGCTCGTGCCGTACATTCTTTGGACGAAATGAAGCGCTTGGCGGCAAACGCGCTGCCCGTACGCGGCTTTGCCGATGCGGTTCACGCCAAACACGCAGCCGGTCTGCCTGCCGTTATTGCGGAAATCAAAAAAGCCAGCCCGAGCAAAGGCCTGATCCGGCCGGATTTCCAACCGGCCGGTCACGCCGCAGATTACGAGCGCGCAGGGGCGGCCTGTTTGTCGGTGCTGACCGACGAGCCTTATTTCCAAGGTTCGCCTGATTATCTGCGCCAAGCGCGGGCTGCGGTGTCGCTGCCGGTGCTGCGCAAGGATTTTATGGTGGACGAATACCAGATTTACCAAGCGCGCGCTTGGGGCGCGGACGCGGTTTTGCTGATTGCCGCCGCGCTGGATCAGGCGCGTTTGGAGCATTTCGAGCAGATTGCGCACGAATTGGGTATGTCGGTATTGTTGGAGCTGCACGATGAATCCGAGCTGGAAAAATGCCGCAATCTGACGACGCCGCTTTGGGGCGTAAACAACCGCAATCTGCGTACGTTTGAAGTCAGTCTCGACCAAACGCTGCGCCTTCTGCCTGCGCTGCAAGGCAAAACCGTGATTACCGAAAGCGGTATCCGCAGCAAAGAAGACGTTGAATTTATGCGTAGCCACGGCGTGCATACTTTCTTAATCGGCGAAACCTTTATGCGTGCCGACGATATTGAAGCGGAAGTACGCAAGCTGTTTTGAGTACAAGGCCGTCTGAAAATCAAACAAAACGGAATTTTCAGACGGCCTTGAAGCCGCGCCGAACGGCCTTATTTTATTGAAACTATTTTACTGGCAAAATCCATAAAGAATTTTTAAAGGACTGCACAATGGCCGTCATTATCCACACCGCCGAAGAAATCGAAAAAATGCGCGAGCTGGGCCGCTTGGCCGCCGAAGCCTTGGACTATATCGGCCAATTCGTCAAACCGGGCGTTACCACCAACGAGCTGAACCAGCTTGTTCACGACTACCATATCAACGTGCAAGGCGGCTATCCTGCGCCGCTAAACTACGGCAATCCTCCGTTCCCGAAATCCTGCTGCACCTCGGTAAACCACGTTATCTGCCACGGCATTCCCGATGATAAAGCCTTGAAAGAAGGCGATATTATCAACATCGACGTGACCATCAAAAAAGACGGCTTCCACGGCGATTCCAGCCGGATGTTTGCTGTCGGCAAAATCAGCCCGCAGGCACAGCGTTTGATTGATGTTACCCACGAAGCGATGATGGCCGGCATTGCCGCCGTAAAACCGGGTGCAACGCTGGGCGATATCGGCCACGCCTGCCAAACCGTTGCCGAAAATGCCGGTTATTCCGTCGTACAGGAATTTTGCGGCCACGGCATCGGCCGCAGTTTCCACAGCGAGCCGCAAATTCTGCACTACGGCAAAAAAGGCCAAGGTATGGCCTTGAAGCCGGGTATGATTTTCACCATCGAGCCGATGATTAACCAAGGCAAACGCCATATCCGCATTCTCGGCGACGGCTGGACAGTAGTCACCAAAGACCGCTCGCTTTCCGCACAATGGGAACACGAAGTGTTGGTAACCGAAACCGGCTGCGAAATTCTGACTGTCAGCCCGGCGACGGGCAAACCTTGATTGCGTGGCCGTCTGAAAACCGCAGGTTTCCGCGAAGCTGAAACGGAGCTTCAACGAAGTTAAAACAAACAAGGTGCGTACTCGGTTGGAAACTGCAATACTGCTTCAATAAAACAGCATTTCAGCAACGTAAAACCAACCTGCCCCGTCATATCCGGGCTTGCTCCGAGTATCTCCTCCGCCTGAGGTTCGGAAACAGAATTCAGAGCAGTTAAACTGGGAGATACTCGGGTCAAGCCCGAGTATGACGGACAGAAAGTTTTCCGACACAGCGCTTTTCAGACGGCCTTGCCCGAAAATCCCACACAATCCGCCCAAACAGGAGGCGGATTTGCGTTATAATCCAAACCTTTCATTCTTCAAACTTTTCTACTCCTTTCCGCATTATGTTAGACAAATACAATCCCGCCGAAATCGAAAGCAAACATTATCAAAACTGGCAAAACGCCGGCTATTTCCAGCCGGATATGTCATCAGACGAAGCCTTCGCCATCCAACTGCCGCCGCCGAACGTTACCGGCACGCTGCATATGGGCCACGCTTTCAACCAAACGATTATGGACGGCCTGACACGCTATTACCGTATGAAAGGCCGCAACACCTGCTGGGTTCCGGGTACTGACCACGCCGGTATCGCCACGCAAATCGTGGTGGAACGCCAGCTCGGCGAGCAAGGCGTGTCGCGCCACGATTTGGGCCGCGAAGCCTTTTTGGACAAAGTGTGGGAATGGAAAAACGTTTCCGGCGGCACGATTACCGAACAAATGCGCCGTATGGGCTGCTCGGCGGACTGGTCGCGCGAATACTTTACAATGGACAAAGTACGCGCCGAAACGGTTACCGAAGTGTTTGTGCGCCTGTTTGAGCAAGGCCTGATTTACCGCGGCAAACGCTTGGTGAACTGGGATCCCGTTTTGGGCACGGCCGTATCGGATTTGGAAGTGGAAAGTGTGGAAGAGCAAGGCTCGATGTGGCATATCCGCTATCCGCTGGCCGACAATCTTTCAGACGGCCTGATTGTTGCCACAACGCGTCCTGAAACACTGCTGGGTGACGTTGCCGTAGCCGTCCACCCCGAAGACGAACGTTACGCACACTTAATCGGCAAAGAGCTGCTGCTGCCGCTGGCCGAGCGCCGCATTCCGATTATTGCCGATGAATATGTGGAAAAAGATTTCGGCACCGGCTGCGTGAAAATCACGCCTGCGCACGACTTCAACGACTACGAAGTCGGCAAACGCCACGATACTGCGCTGATTAACGTATTTGATTTGGAAGCGAAAGTGCTGGCCGAAGCGGAAGTGTTCAACTTCAAAGGCGAAGCGCAGCAAGGCTTTGCCCTGCCTGCCGCTTATGCCGGTCTCGACCGCTTTGCCGCACGCAAACAAATGGTGGCCGACTTGCAGGCGCAAGGTTTGCTGGTGGAAGTGAAGCCGCACACCTTGATGACCCCGAAAGGCGACCGTACCGGCTCGGTTATCGAGCCGATGCTGACCAGCCAATGGTTTGTTGCAATGAGCGCGAAGCCCGAAGGCGGCGAACCGGAAAGCGAATTTGCCGGTATGAGCTTGGCGGAAAAAGCCAAATATGCGGTGGATTCCGGCCAAGTGAAATTTATTCCGGAAAACTGGGTAAACACTTACAACCAATGGATGAACAATATCCAAGATTGGTGTATTTCGCGCCAACTGTGGTGGGGTCACCAAATTCCGGCTTGGTACGATAACGAAGGCAACTGCTTTGTCGCCCGCAGCCAAGCCGAAGCAGAACAGCTGGCCGGCAAGAGCGGCCTGACGCGCGACGAAGATGTTTTGGACACTTGGTTCTCATCTGCCCTCGTGCCGTTCTCAACCTTAGGTTGGCCGTCTGAAACCGCCGAACTGAAAGCCTTCCTGCCGTCTTCCGTGCTGGTTACCGGCTACGAAATCATCTTCTTCTGGGTTGCCCGTATGATTATGATGACCACGCACTTTACCGGCAAAGTGCCGTTTAAAGACGTGTATATCCACGGTATGGTGCGCGATCACGAAGGCAAGAAAATGTCGAAATCCGAAGGCAATGTAATCGACCCTGTGGATTTGATTGACGGCATCGACTTGGAAAGCCTGCTGGTCAAACGCACCACCGGCCTGCGCCGCCCCGAAAAAGCGCCGCAAGTGGTTGAAGCCACGAAAAAACTGTTCCCCGAAGGCATTCCCGTATTCGGTACAGACGCGCTGCGCTACACAATGGCCAGCTACGCCAGCCTCGGCCGCAGCATCAATTTCGACTTCAAACGCGCCGAAGGCTACCGCAATTTCTGCAATAAATTGTGGAACGCCACCAATTTCGTGCTGATGAACACCGAAGAAAAAGACTGCGGCCAAGACGAAACCCAGCCGCTGGCCTACACCTTCGCCGACCAATGGATTATCGGCCGTTTGCAGCAAACCGAAGCCGCCGTTACCGAAGCCTTCGATACCTACCGCTTCGACCTTGCCGCGCAAACGCTGTACGAATTTGCCTGGAACGACTTCTGCGACTGGTATATCGAACTGGCCAAAGTGCAAATCCAAACCGGCTGCCCGACCACCCAGCGCACCACCCGCCGCACCCTCGTGCGCGTGCTGGAAGTCCTGCTGCGCCTGCTGCACCCGATTATGCCGTTCATTACCGAAGAGCTGTGGCAGGTTGTCGCACCGCTGGCGAATGCCAAGAAAACCGACAGCATTATGCTTGCCGCCTGGCCGGTTGCCGACAACGAAAAAATCGTGCCTGCCGCATTCGAGCAAATGGCCGCACTGCAAGACTTAATCGGCGCCGTGCGTAACCTGCGCGGCGAAATGGGCATCGCGCCGAACGTTAAAGCACCGCTGTTTGTCGAGGGCAACGTTTCTGCCGATTTGCTGAAATACCTGCCGTCGCTCACCCGCCTGACCGAAGCCAAGCCGGTGGACAAACTGCCCGAAGGCGACGACGCTCCTGTGGCCGTATGCCAAAACGCGCGCCTGATGTTGAAAGTGGAAATCGACAAAGCCGCCGAAACCGCCCGTTTGAACAAAGAAGCCGAAAAACTGCAAAAAGCCTTGGACAAACTCAACGCCAAGCTGGGCAAACCCGGCTACACCGAAAAAGCCCCTGCACATCTGGTTGAAAAAGACCGCGCAGAACTGGCTGATTTGGAAGCCAAAATGGCGAAAGTACAGGCTCAACTGGCGAAGTTGAAAGACTGAACAGCCTAGCTTGAACCGTACATAAAAAGGCCGTCTGAAAACGCTCGCTTTTCAAATTAAGCGTTTTTCAGACGGCCTTTTTTGTTTGGGCAAACAAAGCAATAATGTGCTTTCCGCTGCCGGCAGCTCCGGCGTTTTACCCTCTCCCCAGCCCTCTCTCTTAAAGGGAAAGAGGAAAAGTTTACAGTTGGATTGTGCAGGGAAAACCGCTTCAAACCGTTTCCACAACCAAGCCTTCCGCCCACCACTTTTCCTTCT
>JAUNKU010000111.1:0-3837 GCA_030532645.1 Neisseria sp.
AGAACTGTATATTTAAAGAAGCCGTAGGCTGGGCTTCAGCCCAGCAAATACGATACCCGAATATCCGATATTTTTTGCCAGGCTGAAGCCCAGCCTACGGTGCGTCTGTTCCCGAAACAAAAGGCCGTCTGAAAATAAACGTTTTCAGACGGCCTGCAAATCACTGTTCGGAAAACTCCTCAAAGTCATCGGTCGGTGCGCTTTCCACCCGATAGCTTTCGTCTGCCCACGCGCCCAAGTCAATCAGGCGGCAGCGTTCGCTGCAAAAGGGGCGGTAGCGGTTTTCCGGCAGCCATTCCACTTCGGTGCGGCAATTCGGGCATTTGACAACGGCAGCCATTATTCCACCACCGCATCAAAGCTGCACATAATCATTTTGAACGGCACATCTTGTTCGGCCTGTGCGCCGCGTGCTTTTTCGCGCGATACGTCGAGAAAGCGGATATGGGTGAAGTATTTGTTGGCCGACACTTCGGGCATCACGAAACGTTCTTTATCCACTTCAATGCTGAGCATATGGATATTCTGTGCGAGGCTGGCGTGTTGGTAGTTGCCTTTGCCTGCGGTGCATTCCACCTGCTTGGTATTGCTTCGCAGAATGCCGAGCAAAACGGAAATGGCATCGTAAGTAGGCTTCAAAGTGCTGATCCATTTCTGCAAATCGGCGTGTCGTTCGTCGAACGGCAGCTGCTGCCAGCAATAGTAAGACGGCATATCGAAAGGGCTGACACCGCCCGGAACGAGCATACGCTGCTTAATCGCCATCAGCCATTCGTTTTCGCGCAGATGCTGGCCGAATTTCTGCTGGATTCCCTGCAAACCGGCGGCCACTTGTTTGAGCTTGTCCTGCAATTCGTCGGCCGACTGCTTGTCGTGCGTGCGTTGCAGCAGCTGGCGCTGGCGTTCCACTTCTTGCAGAATGTCCAACTTCAATTCGGCGCGGCCGGCACATTCCATAATTTCAAACAGGGTAAACAGTGCCAAATGGTGCGCCCATACGGAGCTTTCGGCAACGATTTCGTCCTGAAAGCGGCGGAACAGGTATTCGATGCGCAGAAAATTACGCACACGTTCGGATAAAGGGTGTTCAAATCGAATCATTGTGATTTCGCTGTAAAAAGGAAAAACGGGCGCGGTAAAAGCGGTGCAGACGGCGCACTTTTTCGGCGGCTTCTTCAAGCGTCGAGCCGTTTTGCAGAATATCGTCGGCAATCGCGCGGCGCGCCGCATCATCGGCCTGCGCCGCCATTATACGTTCAACTTCGTCTGCCGATAAACCACTGCGCGCCATCACGCGCGAAATGCGCTCTTCACGCGGTGCGTCCACCAACAACACGCGGTGCAGCGGCTTTTGGAAACGGGGATTTTCCGCCAGCAGAGGAATTTCGATGATGCCGTAGAGTGCCGCTTGCAAACGCTGCTGCTCGGCGGCAATGCCCTGCAAAATCAGGGGAAACATCAGATTTTCAAGCTGCTGCCGTGCAGCCGGATTGCGGAAAACGGTATCGCGCAGTGCAGCACGGTTCAGCGTTTCGCCGTCGAATACGGCATCGCCGAACGTTTTGCGGATTTCCGGCAAAGCCGCACCGCCTTGCTGCGTCAGGCTGCGGCTGACGGCATCGGCATCAATCAGCGGCACGCCCAAACAGGAGAATTCGGCAGCCACAGATGATTTGCCGCTGCCGATGCCACCGGTTAAGCCTATCCAAAAAGTCATTTTTTCAACCTACGTTCAAAAAGCGGTAAAACAGCGGCAGAATGTTGCCGTAAAACGCAAATAAAAGCCAGCCCGATAATGCCAAAGACGGGCCGAACGGTACGGCTTGGCCGCGTTTGGCACGCAAAACCAAGGCCAAAACGATGCCGCACAAAGCGGCGGCAAACGCCGCCAAGGGCAAGGCGAAAATACCAAGCCACGCGCCGAGTGCGGCAAACAGTTTGAAATCGCCGCCGCCCATACCGTCCGTACCGCGCAGCAGTTTGTGCGCTTCGTTCAACAGACGCAGACTGAGATAACCGGCTGCCGCACCGGCCACCGCTTCGTGCAGCGGCACAAGGCCGTCTGAAAAATTGAAGATTAAACCGAGCCACAACAAAGGCAGCGTTAATTGGTCGGGCAGATATTGCGTTTCCGCATCTATCCAGGCGGCGGCCAGCAGAAATGCGGTAAACAGACAGCCGGACACGCCCAACCACGTTGCGCCGTAACGCCAAGCCATAATGCCGAACAAGACGGCGGTTAAGGCCTCCAAAACGGGATACCGCCGCGAAATCCGCGCCCGGCAAGCCGTGCAGCGGCCGCGTGCCAAAGCAAATCCGAGCAGCGGAATATTATAGCGCCGAGGCACGGGCGTACGGCAGTTCGGGCAATGCGAAGCCGGACGGCACAAATTAAATTCGCGCGTTTCCTCTTCGCTTAAAGGCAGGTTTAAATGTTCCTTGGAAAACCGCGTCCAAGCGCGTTCCATCATTACCGGCAGCCGCACCACGACAACATTCAGAAAACTGCCGCACACCAAGCCGAGCAATACGGCCGTCAATATGATTTCCATAAACTCCCCCTAGCCGACGGCATTGCCCAAATCAAACAGCGGCAGATACATTCCCAGCAGCACCACGCCGATAATGCCGCCCAACACCAGCACAATCAAAGGCGACATCAAGCCCGACAATTTCGCTACCGAAGCATCTACATCTTCTTCATAAAACTGCGCCGCCTTGTCCAACATCGTATCCAACGCCCCCGTTTCGCCACCAATTTCGGCCATCTGCACCAATGTATCGGGAAAACGGCCGCTCTGTCTCATCGCAAATGCCAGCGAAGAACCTTGGCTGACGGCATAGCGTACCGCAAGCGTTGCCGCTTCGTAACAACGGTTGCCCGATGCGGCCGCCACAGCCGCCAATGCCTCGGGCAGCGGTACGCCGGCAGCAAACAAAGTGGCCGTTGTCCGCGCCCAGCGTGCCGCCTCCGACTTTTCCGCAATCGCGCCCAAAACCGGCAAAGCCAGCAGCCAGCCGTCGGCACGCAGCCGGAAATCGGGCGAACGGCGGTAGACATACACGATGCCGGACAATGCCGCTCCGAACAAACCGAATAACAGCCACCACCAAGCGGCAAACACGGCGGAAATATCCATCAACAGCCGCGTAAACCAAGGCAGTTGTGCGCCCATATCGGCATAAACATCGGCAAAAGCAGGCAAAACATAAAGCATCATCACCGCCAACACCGCCACCGCCATCAGCAGCACTGCCAGCGGATAACTCAACGCCGCCCACACTTTTTTACGCAAGGCCAGTGTTTTCTCCAAATAGGCCGCCAAACGGTCGAGCAGCCGCTCCAACACACCGCCCGCCTCGCCCGCCGCAATCAGATTGCAGTAAAACCGCCCGAATACTTTGGGATACGCCGCCAACGCCTGCGACAACGGCATACCCTGCTCCACTTCGGCACGCACCGCCGTGAGAATCTTCTGCAAAAGCGGATTGCGCTGGCCGCGTGCCGCAATCTCCAAAGCCTGCACCAACGGCACACCGGCTTTTACCATTGCCGACAACTGCCGCGTAAATACCGCCGTATCCGCCGCCGACACCCGTCCGCCGCGCGCCCGCATCTGCCCTTCCAAGCGGAACAGCTCAATACCGCGCCTGCGCAGTTTTTCACGCGCCGCCGCTTCATTGTCCGCCTCAATCGTGCCTTTCACCGGCTGCTGCGTATGGCGGTTCCGGCCTTCGTAAATAAAGGTTTTGGATTTTCGGAGGAACATTGTTTGCTCCTTTTTTCGGGGTTGAGGCCGTCTGAAAAGCGGAAGAAGTTGTTTTCAGCAATGCCGA
>JAUNKU010000111.1:3937-5639 GCA_030532645.1 Neisseria sp.
GCCGCAGGTCGAGCATTCCGTTGCGGTAGGCTTCGGCGCGGATATCGGCTTCGTGGCCGCCTTCCAAAATCACGCGCTGCATTTCGCTGTTCAGCGGCATCAGCTCGAAAATACCGGTACGCCCGAGATAGCCGCTGCCTTTGCACTGCGTGCAGCCGTGCGGACGGTACAGCCGCCAGTGTCCGCGCAAATCATCGGCGGTAAAACCGGCCGACAGCAGCGCGTGCTCCGGCAGTTTTTCAGACGGCTTTTTGCAATGCGGACAAAGTTTCCGCAACAGCCGCTGCGCCATAATCAGGCTGACCGCACCGGCGATATTGAACGGTGCAACGCCCATATTCAGCAGGCGCGAAAGCGTGGCCGGTGCGCTGTTGGTATGCAAAGTAGAAAAAACGGTGTGGCCGGTTTGCGCGGCCTTCACAGCAATATCGGCGGTTTCCAAATCGCGGATTTCTCCCACCATAATAATATCGGGATCTTGGCGCAGAAAAGCGCGCAATGCGGCAGCAAAAGTCAGGCCTTGTTTGTCGTTTACATTCACTTGATTCACGCCGGAAAGATTGATTTCCACGGGATCTTCCGCCGTTGCAATATTTACCTGCTCGGTGTTCAGCAGGCTCAAACAGGCATACAACGACACGGTTTTGCCCGAGCCGGTCGGCCCGGTAACCAACACCATACCGTGCGGACGGCGCACGGCTTCCAGCAGCATTTCTTTTTGAAACGGCAGCAAACCCAAACGCTCGACAGAAAGATGTTCGGTTTCCGTGTTCAAAATCCGCATCACCACTTTTTCGCCGTAGACCGTCGGCAGCGTGCTGACGCGCACGTCAAACGGACGGCCGCCGTCCGAAGTCAGATGAATGCGCCCGTCCTGCGGCACGCGCTTTTCGGCAATATCCAAACGCGCCATCACTTTAATCCGCGATGCCAGTTGCGCACGGACGGCCAACGGCGGCGAAGCCACTTCGCGCAAATGCCCGTCCACGCGGAAACGCACCCGCGCACGCTGTTCGTAACACTCGAAATGAATATCCGAAGCGCCAGATTTCAAGGCTTCGTTCAGCATATCGCGGACAAAGCGCGCCACCGGCCCGTCGCTGCCGTCTGAAAACGCGGCCTGCGGCAGCTCTTCGGCCACTGCCTGCAAGTCTTCGGTCGAATGACGCGACAAACCGTCCAAACGCTGCATCAAAACATCGTGCCGCACCAACACCAAATCCAGCACACGTCCCGGCAGCGCTTTCTGCAAATCCGCCATCGCGGTCGGATCGGATACCGCCAGCCGCACGCGCTGCCCGTCCGCCAATAAAGGCAGACAGCGCAAACCCCGCGCCGCCGCGCTGTGCAGCACATTATCCGGCAGGTTTTCAGACGGCCACTCGTCCAAATCCGCCACGGGATAGCTGAACAAACGTGCCAGCAAAGCGGCCAATTCCTCGGGCGAAACGATGTTTTCACGAAAACACCAGCCGAAGAAATCTTCCGCTTCAAGCACGTTTTCCCCTGCATTCTCCGCCTGCAAAGCCCTGTTCAGACGGCCTTCCCACTCCGCCGCCTGCACCGCCGAAAGCAGCCCCTGCTGCCGCAAAATCCGAACTACGCCCAAGCTCATTGCCGCCTCCTGCCGCCAAGATGGTTTGGCGTTTAGATTAAGCGCAAGGTTAAGAAAAGTAAAGAAAAAAGTAAGGCCGTCTGAAAA
>JAUNKU010000112.1 GCA_030532645.1 Neisseria sp.
TGAACACTCCAATACGGCTAAATAAAGAGAAGCGACAACGTGTCGCAGAGAAGAAAGGAAATTTTCTTAATAGATTAGGCAGGCAGGCAAAGCTTGCCGCGACTTTCTGCGATATTCAATTTATTTTTCATACTTTACCTTTATTTTCAAGGAGATTATCCGCAGAGGCCGTCTGAAAATCTACTTTCTCAGACGGCCTTGGTTTCACGTGAAACTTTATGATTTCAATGCTTCGGTTAATTGCGGTACGATTTCAAACAAGTCGCCCACCATTCCGTAGTCGGCAATATTGAAAATCGGAGCGTCGGGATCTTTGTTAATCGCTACGATGGTTTTACTGTCCTGCATACCGGCGATATGCTGGATTGCACCGGAAATACCGACCGCGATATACAGCTCGGGAGCAACAATTTTACCGGTTTGGCCGACTTGGTAATCATTCGGGGCGTATTCGGCATCTACCGCGGCACGGGAAGCGCCGATGGCTGCACCCAAGCTATCCGCCAGCGGAGTCAGGACAGCATCAAATTGCTCGGCACTGCCCAAAGCGCGGCCGCCGGATACGATAACGCGCGCTTGCGTTAATTCCGGGCGGTCGGACTGAGTCAGCTCACGCGACACAAAACGGCTGAGATTTTGTGCAGCAGGCACTTCTACCGGAACCGCTTCGGCAACGCCGTCTGAAAATGGAGCCGCCTCAAAAGCACTGGCCCGCACAGTCAGTACGGTTTTATCCGCCAAACTTTTTACGGTAGTGAACGCATTACCGGCATAAATCGGGCGGACAAAAGTTTGGGCATCAACGATTTCAGTCAAATCGGAAATCTGCGGGCAATCCAACAAAGCGGCTACGCGCGGCATAATGTTCTTGCCGAAAGCAGAAGCTGCCGCAACAAAATGGCTGTACTCAGCCGCTTGCGCCGCCAACACGGGCGCAACTTCTTCCGCCAAATTCTCTGCCAAATGCGGCGCATCAGCACTCAACACTTTGGCAACACCTTGGATTTTCCGCGCCTGTTCAACCACACCGGCAATATTATTGCCGCACACCAATAAATGCACTTCACCCAATTTTGCCGCCGCGGCCACCGCATTTAAAGTTGCAGCCGCCAAATTCGCGCCGTCGTGTTCAGCCAAAACCAAAACTGTCATTTTTCCGCTCCTTTAAATTGCTTTTACTGCTTTGAGTTTTTCTACCAACTCGGCCACCGTTGCCACTTTTACGCCTGCTTGGCGCGCTTTTGGCTCGGCGTAATGCAGAATTTCGGTTTTCGGCGCAATGTCCACGCCCAAATCGTGCGGCTGGATTTTTTCCAAAGGTTTTTTCTTGGCCTGCATCAAGTTCGGCAGCTTCACAAAGCGCGGCTCATTCAAGCGCAAATCTGTACTGATAACTGCCGGCAGTTTCAACGCCAATGTTTCCAAACCGCCGTCAATCTCACGCGTTACCAACACTTCGCTATCGCCCAGCTCGACTTTGCTGACAAAAGTTGCCTGCGGCGCATTCAGCAAAGCAGCCAACATCTGCGCGGTTTGATTGGCATCATCATCAATCGCTTGCTTGCCCAGCAGGAAAAGCTGTGGCGCTTCTTTTTCGGCCACCGCTTTCAGCAACTTGGCCACCGCCAACGGCTCCAAAGGTGCATCGGTTTCAACGTGGACGGCACGGTCAGCACCCATCGCCAAAGCTGTGCGCAATGTGTCTTCGCATTTTTTCCCACCCAGAGAAACGGCAACAATTTCGCTCAATTTGCCTGCTTCTTTCAAACGCACAGCCTCTTCTACCGCGATTTCGTCAAACGGGTTCATCGACATTTTGACATTATCAATATCGACATCCGAGCCGTCGGCCTTTACGCGCACTTTGACATTGAAGTCCACTACGCGTTTTACCGCCACCAATGCTTTCATTTTCACTCCTTATCCGCCCGCGCGGAAATTGCATTTCGTTTCGCTGCTTGGTTCGCCAGCAGCAAATCATATACTTCGTTCTCAGACGGCATTTGCGCCACGCCGCCGATATTTTTCGCCCAAGCCGTTTCCTGAACACCCGTTTTCGCCGGATCGGTATCGGTATAAACCCCCACCAGCGGCACATCTAAGGCATTTGCCAAATGCAGCAAGCCGGTATCCACACCGACCACACCTTGCGCCCGAACCAGCAAATCCGCCGCTTGCAGCAAGCTCAATCGCTCGCACACATAAACAAACGGCAAATCCGCCGCAATCTGCTCGGCCCGCTCTTTCTCGGCTTCATTGCCCCAAGGCAGATAAACTGCACTAGCGTCGTATGCGTGCAAACGGCGCAACAAGCCGCGCCAGTTTTCCAGCCGCCACAATTTGCTGTCGCGGCTAGTCGCGTGCAGTACTACATAATACGGCTCATTCAGATTATTCAGACAGCCTTGCTCGGGTACTTGCACGCCAAAATCCAAGTCTTGCGGCAATTCATAATCAAAAGCCTGCGCAAACAACAAGCGGTTTCGCAATACTGCATCCAAGCCTTTTTGTACGGAAAATTTTTGCCGGTAAAACAGCGAAGCCAATGGCTCGCGCGCACTGTTTTTATCCAAACCGCGAACCGGCGCAGCCGCCCATTTGGAAAACAGCGCACTTTTCAGCAAACCTTGACTGTCGAGCACTGCATCAAACCGTTCATCCTTCAAACCTTGCCGCAAAGCCGACATTTCCCGCCACGTTTCTGCTGCCGTCAAATGTTTGCGCCAATACCGCCAGCGCATCGTATGCACTTTTTTCACAAACGGATGCAGCCGCGCAATATCGGCAAAACCGGCTTCGCAAAACCAGTGCAACTCAATATCCGGCCGCGCACGGCTCAAATCCGTTACCGCCGGCAACGTATGTATTAGGTCGCCCATACTCGACAAGCGCGTCAGCAAAACCTTCATTTCCACCTCAAATCTGCCGTATATTCCAGCCTCACAGAAATCTGCCGCACCTTACGCAGGCAGTACAGAATCTGCTGCACTTAATTTTCAGACGGCCTGATGTTTCACGTGAAACATTATTAAATAATTGATTTTAAATATCTTTTAATTTCTTCTACATTTTCCAGCACGATTGCACCGGCTTCCTGCATTTCCTGCCAAGCGGATTCTACTGTTTCCGGCGCGATGCCCCGACAAGCGGAAGCATTGACAATCACGCGCCAGCGGCCGCCGCGCAGCAGTTGCAGAACAGTATGCTTTACACAGTAATCAGTCGCCAAACCGCCGACCAGTAGCGTAGTTGCATTCTTCGCCGCCAGCCATTCCAGCAACCCCGTACTCAAACGCTCTTCAATATCGTGAAAACACGCGCCATACGGGTGCAGCGAAGGATCAACGCCTTTCCAAACGCAGTAGTCATAGCCGCTTAAATCCGGCAATCCGTCAAGCAAATCAAAGCCTTCCGAGCCGACCATCGCGTGCGACACCCAAGTTACATCGGCATTGGCCAAACCTGTCGGCTGCAACATTTGTTCGGGCGTATCGACCAGCCATTTGGCCGACGGAGAATGCGCGTCTTTCGTCATC
The DNA here is from genome assembly GCA_030532645.1 of Neisseria sp. Lineage (GTDB taxonomy): Bacteria > Pseudomonadota > Gammaproteobacteria > Burkholderiales > Neisseriaceae > Neisseria. Next base: position 3,537 of record JAUNKU010000112.1, read on the forward strand.
ACACGAAAATCCGCCAAAGCAGCCTGCGCGTTCAACTCCGCCGCAATCTCATCGCCGCCGACCACCGGCAACTCCTGCGGGCAAAGCGGCGTAAAGGTTTTCTGAGCATCCACATCGATTGAAACAATCATTGACGGCTCCTGCATCGAAAAACAGACAAACGTGTATTATAAAGTATGCCCTTGATTTTTCCTATAAGACCGAGCTGCCGGAAAAGGCATAAAATACCGCAGAGGCCGTCTGAAAAATCCGGCTTCCGGCTTAGCCGATACCGCATTTTCAGACGGCCTCAACCGCGCCAAAGCGCAACCATATTGAACCCGAACCGCACCGCCGCTACAATCCGCCCGTTTCCTACAAAAGGCCGCATTATGCAGCACACCATTTCCGCCATCGGTAGCATCCGCTCGCCCTACACCCAGAAATTCGGCATCGCCCGTCAGCCCGGCTTAGTACCTGCCGCCAAAATCCAAATCGTTTTGAACCGCGAGTTCACCGCCGACAGCGTGCGCGGTCTGCAAGACTTTGAATACATTTGGGTTCACTTTATCTTCCACGGCGTATTAGACGAAGGCTGGGCACAAATGGTGCGTCCGCCAAGACTCGGCGGCAAGCAAAAAGTCGGCGTATTCGCCACACGCAGCCCCCACCGCCCGAACCATCTCGGCCTGTCCCTGCTCAAACTTGAAGCCGTCCGCCCCCATTCAGACGGCATCATTCTGGAATGTAGTGGCGCCGACCTTTTGGACGGCACACCCGTTATCGACATCAAACCCTATATTCCCTTTGTCGAAGCCAAACCCGATGCCGCCTGCGGCTTTGTTACCGGCGCACCCGAACAGCTCACCGTTGTATGGCAAGCAAACAGCCGCCCCGCCGGACTACCCGACGAAACGGCTGCATTAATCGAACAAAGCATCGCCCAAGACCCCCGCCCGGCATATCAGAACATACCGGAGCGGATTTATGTGATGGAAATTGCCGACTTGGAAGTAAAGTTTTCTATTAATCAAAATATTGCAGAAATTATTCAGCTCAATCCAACCTAAAATACCACCTCAATCGAGAAGAAATTATATTCACTTACTATGCCCTAACACACCCACGGTCAGGTTGGTAGTGGCATTCAGCGCACCCACTTCCTAATATATCACCAAAGACCGCATTTACTTGGATTTTGGGTAGCACAAAGGCCGTCTGAAAATATTGGTTGCAAAGTTTTCAGACGGCCTTTGTGTTTTATTGCAGGTTGAGTTAGCCGCAAGCGTAACCCAACAATAAGCACTATGGAAAAATAAAGTGAGCGTTGTTTTTTTAATCCAACCTACGATTGCTTCCCTCTCATAACTGATAAGTTATGAGACGCGAGTTACCCAAGCAGCTGCTGAAAAACAAATGACGGGTGCTTGCCGATGGTACACCTGCATATAGCAGGTTTTAATTTTCACGCAGATTACGCCCGCTACCATAATGATTGAAATAGTCATAATTTTGGCAGCCTGACATAACCGCTAATCTACGTCACAGCCTCTTTATTAAAGCCTCCCATTCTTTCAGCAACCGCTTCACAGAAACCGGATATGGCGTCTTCAACTCCTGCGCAAACAGCGACACCCGCAATTCTTCCAGTTGCCACACAAAATCATTCAGGCTGCCTGAAACGGGCAAATTCTGCCGCGCCAACGATTGTACCTTATCCTGCCACATCTGTTCCAATGCTTGAATATCCGCTTCCCGCGCCGCATCGCGCGCGGGATTGCCGGAATATTTCTCCATTCTCAACACCATGGCTTTCAAATAGACAGGCAAGCGCGGCCATTGCGCCCACGGGGTGCGCGTGGCGAAACCGGCGGCCAGCAAATGGTTCATGCGCTGGCGCAGCAGCGCGGCAAGCGGGTGTTTTCCGTTGGCAAGTTTGCCGTTGAGTTCGGCGTAGGCGGCGGCGGTGTCTTGCAGGTAACGGCTGACGGCTTCTTTCACGGCAGGCAGACGGCTGCGGGCGCGTTTGATTTGTTCTTTAAAGGCTTTTTCGCTGCGCGGCAGTTCATCGTCGCCGATAAAGGCGCGGTCGCAGATGGCGGCGGTGAGGTCGTCGC
>JAUNKU010000113.1:0-3869 GCA_030532645.1 Neisseria sp.
GGCTTGGGCGAAGCGAAAGCTGCGAAGTTCGGCGACGAAATTCTGGCCGTATGCCACGAATGGCGCGAGGCCGAATAAACCCAAGGCCGTCTGAAAATGTTACTTTCAGACGGCCTTTTTGTTCGGACGGGAAGATATTCGGGCTAAGCCCGAGTATGGCGGCGTATTGTCGGAGGGAAGCGCAACCTTAACCCCAATCGACAGAAGTCAGGCTGTTATAAACCGCCCATACGAACAGCACGGCAATCAAAACCAGCAAGGCTTTTTCAGACGGCCTCAACGACAAGGAACCGAGATGGCGGCGGCGCGAATAGAGAAACAGCGCGATGCCCGGTACATACAGCAGCACGGAAAGCAGCAGATAGTCCAAACCGGCGGCATAGAGAATCCAAATGCCGTAGGCCGTGGCGATGATGCCGGTGAGTTTGATGTGCCACGCGCTGTTTTCCCGGAACGAGAGTTTCAGCAGATACGCACCGATGAGTAAGTAAGGCACAAGAATCATCGAGGTGGAAATCAACAGCAGGGCGTTGTAGCTTTTGCCGGTGAGCAGCACCAAAATCAGGCAGAGTTGCACCACGAAGCCGGTAAACCACAGAGAGTTAATCGGCGTGCCGTTGGCGTTCAGTTTGTCGAGAATTTTCGGAAACGCGCCATTTTTTGCGCCTCGGTACGGCACTTCGGCGGAATACATCGTCCAACTGATGTAAGAGGCAAGTACCGACACAATCAGGCAGACGGTAATCAGCACTTTGCCGCCCGCACCCGTCATTTCGGCCAGCAGGCCGGCCATAGAAGGATTGGTCATTTGGGCAATGGTTTCACGCGGCAGAATGCCCAGCGACAGCACGGTAATGGCAACGTATAAAGCCAGTGCGATCAAAATGCCCAATACGGTGGCCAAGCCGACATCGCTGCGTTTTTTCGCGTGAGCCGACAAAACGGCCGCACCTTCTACGCCGGTAAATACCCAAAGCGTAATCAGCATCGTATTTTTCACTTGGTCGCCGAGGCTGCCCAAAGCAGGCGTGGTGCGGTCTTGGGCAAAAGTGTCGGGCGAAAACCAAAACAAGCCGAGCACGATAAACAGCACCAGCGGAAACACTTTGACCAAAGTGGCCGCCAAGTTTACCGAAGCCGCTTCTTTCACGCCGCGCGCAATCAGCCAGTGCACCAGCCAAACCACCAGCGACGAGCCGAGAAAGGCGTAAACCGTGTTGCCCTGCCCGAAAATCACACGCTCGGGCGTGTCGGTAAACATTCCCAGCCCCTCAAAAGCCACCACCAAATAGCCGACAATGCCGATGGTGGCGCACAACCAATAGCCCCAAGCGGAAAGGAAACCGACCAAATCGCCGAAACCTTCGCGCGCGTAAGTGTAAATGCCGCCGTCCAAATCGGGGCGCAGTCGCGAAATATAGAAAAACGACAGACCGAGAAAAATGATGCCGATGCCGGTAATCAGCCAACCTGTCAAAAGCGCGTCGGCACCGGCCACCGCCGCCATATTCTGCGGCAAACTGAAAATGCCCGAGCCGATCATCGAGCTGAGTACCAGAGCGGTCAGCGAAAGCAGACCGATTTTTTTGGAAGACATAAAAAATCCTGTTGAGAAAAAGTGTTGGTTTTATGGTTTGCGGCGTTTTAACGGCTTTTAAGGCCAGTTCCGCTCTTTTTGGTGTTGGGAAAATTGAATTGCGCTGTGTTGCAAACTTTGTTGAAGCTTTGTTTTAGCTTCGCTTTCAGACGGCCTTGCGTGCGGTATCAGCGCAAATGTTCCGCCAAGCAGCGGATATGTTCCGGCCCGATGCCGCAACAGCCGCCGATGATGCTTGCACCGGCCTGCCGCCATTTCTCCGCCCAAGCCAAATAGACCGGCGGTGTCAGCTCGCCGCGCAGCTCGTCCAAACCCTCGTTGGCCGTAGCGTTTTCCGTTTGCGGCGGAAACGCGTTGGCATACGCGCCGAGGCGGATGTCTGTTCGGTTCAAGCGGTTTAAGGTGTCGCAGGCGGCGCGCACGGCAGCTTCCACCACTTCGGGGCGGCAGCAGTTGAACAGCAATGCGGAAACGCCGGTTTGCGCTATTTTTTCCACTGCCTCGGCAACTGTTTCGCCGGAGCGCAGGTGCGGCAGGCCGTCTGAAAACGGCGTTTCTGCACGGCCGGAACCGTCGGTTTCATCGTGCAGCGTAAACGCCGCCCAGCGCGGTTTGCCGTCGTCGGGCAAGAGCGGCAGCACCGCCAGCGTTTCCGCCGCCGCGCTTTGCGTTTCAAACAGCCACAAATCGGCATACGGTGCTTGTCCGTCAATCAAAGGCTGTGCGATTTCCGCTGCGCGTCCGGTGCGGAACAAATCGTGGCGGTACGAGCCGAACAGCGGCGGAATCGAAGCGGCAATCCGGCAGCGCGGAGATTTTCCTTCGGTTTCAACCGCTTCGCGTGCCAAACGGCCGCATAAGTCTGCCAAACGCAGGGCATCGGCGGCGAAACGCGCTTCGCCGATATGGAAAGGCACAAGCGCATAGCTGTTTGTGGTGATGATTTGTGCACCGCTGCGGACAAAATCGCGGTGTACTTCGCGCACTGCTTCGGGCGCTTCGTACAAGGCCAGCGCCGACCATTCCGGCTGGCGGAACGGTGCACCGCGCTGCGCCAGTTCGCGCCCCATACCGCCGTCTAAAATCGTTAAACCGCTCATCATATTCTCATATTCCTTTTTTTGCTGTTTTCCGGATTGTGTTCGGAAAAAGGCCGAATCATAGCAAAAACCGTGCTTTTGTGTGCAGAAGAAAGCAAGAAAGGCCGTCTGAAAGCTTTACTTTCAGACGGCCTGAATGGTTGGGAACCGCTTTATTTCACGCTGCGGCAGGCGTCCAAGCATTCTTTAACCAGCTCGGGGCCGCGGTACACCATACCGCTGTACAGTTGCACGGCAGATGCGCCCAGGCGCAGTTTTTCGGCGGCATCTTGGCCGGAAACAATGCCGCCTACGCCGATAACGGGCAGTTTGCCGTCGATGTGTTCTACCAGCGATTTGAGTACGGCATTGCTTTTTTTGCGCACGGGCAGACCGGAGAGGCCGCCTTGTTCGTTGCCCAAGGGGTGTGCGGCAACGGCGGTTTTGTCGATGGTGGTATTGGTGGCGATGATGCCGTCCATTTCTACGGTTTTGACAACATGGGCGATGTCGGCAATCTGCTGTTCGTCCAAGTCCGGCGCGATTTTGACGGCCAGCGGAACGTAGCGGCCGTGTGCGGCGGCCAAATGCGCCTGTTTGTCTTTCAGCGTGCCGAGCAGTGCGCTCAATTCGTCGCTGCCTTGCAGTGCGCGCAGGTTTTTGGTGTTCGGCGAAGAGATGTTTACGGTGATGTAGGAGGCGTGCGCGTAGGCTTTTTCCAAGCAGATAAGGTAGTCGTCCACCGCGTTTTCAATCGGAGTAACGGCGTTTTTGCCGATATTGATGCCGAGAATGCCGTTGAAGCGGCTGGCCGACAAGTTGCGGATCATTGCATCAATGCCTTGGTTGTTGAAGCCCATACGGTTGATAACGGCTTGATGTTCGGGCAGGCGGAACAGGCGCGGTTTCGGGTTGCCGTCTTGCGGCTTCGGCGTAATCGTGCCGACTTCGATAAAGCCGAAGCCGAGCGCGGCCAGTGCGTCGATAAATTCGCCGTTTTTGTCCAAACCGGCCGCCAAGCCTACGGGATTGGGCAGGTTCAAACCCATCAGTGCGGTTGGCTGCGTACGGTTGGCTACGGCAGGCAGCAGACCCAGGCGTTGGGCTTTTTTCAGCGCGTTTAAGGTGTGGTGGTGCGCCGTTTCGGCATCCATTTTGAAAATCAGGGGGCGGAGGAAGGAATACATTGCAGC
>JAUNKU010000113.1:3969-5535 GCA_030532645.1 Neisseria sp.
GTATCGGGATTTACCAAGCTTTGCTGTCCAGCCCGTTCAGGCCTTCGCGGATTTGGTTTTGCACTTCGCTGTTCAAACGGCGGCTGATAGCGCGGGCGATGTCGTCGTCTTGCGGCGTGTAGTCCACCAATTCCGGTGCTTTGACAACATCGCGTGCCACGCTGTACACATTGCCGAAGTCGTCAATCAGGCCGGCATTTTTGGCTTCCCTGCCGGTAAATACGCGGCCGGAGAAAAGGTCGGGATACGTTTTTTCCTGCAAACGGCTGCCGCGCCCCTGTTTGACCGCATTGATGAATTCGGTGTGGATTTCGTTCAGCATTTTTTGCCAGATGGCTTGCTGTTCGGGCGTTTCCGGTGTGAACGGGTCGCCCATACCTTTATTGCTGCCGGCGGTTTTCAGACGGCGTTTGATGCCCAATTTCTCCATCAGGCCGGTGAAATCGAAGCCGCCGCCGATGACGCCGATGCTGCCGACCATACTGGACGGGTCGGCATAAATTTTATCGGCTGCGGCGGCAATATAGTAGCAGCCCGAAGCGCACATATTTTCGGCAACGACATACACGGGCGTGTCCGGATGTTCCGCTTTCAGACGGCGGATTTCGTTGAACGCGATATTGGAAACCACGGGCGAGCCGCCGGGGCTGTCGGCGCGGATAATGATGCCTTTGGCGTTGCCGTTGTCATAAGCCGCCTGCAAACCTTCGCGCAGCATTTGCACTTGGTCTTGATAGCCGCCGCCGATTTCGCCCGTCAGATTGATCACGGCGGTGTGTTCGCCCTGCGCCGCAAACGAAGCATTGCCGCCCGTTGCCGTGCTGCAACTGTGGATACTGCCCAAAACGGCAAAAAACATCAGCACGCCCACGCCGCGCCACAGGTTTTTCCAGAAACGCGCACTGCGCTGCTCCTGCTGCTGCATTCTTAAAATATGATGAATCGTGTCGCGCTCCCAGTTGCCGTGCGGCGGTTGCGGACGGTTTTCAGACGGCGTTTGGCGCGACTCTTGTTCGCGGCGGATTTTGAAGGTCATAAACTTCCCGGATAACTATTTTCAGACGGCCTGACGACAGGCAAGAGCACGATTATAGCGTTTCGGCGCGGTTTCGGGCGCGAAACCGACCGCCTGATGCGCTACAATCGCCTTTTTCCGGTAAGCGCTTGGATTGGGGACGGTGGAATAATGAAAAAAGAAACGGCAAGGCCGTCTGAAAATGCGGCAGGGCACTGCGGGGCAGAAAACCGGCAGAGCGGGCAGGCGGTGCAAAAGTCCCCGAGTAGCGAAACCGCTGCTGATTGGTGCGTTTACTTATTATTGTGTGAGAACGGCGCACTGTATTGCGGCATCGCCAAAGACGCGGCCAAGCGTTTTGCCGCCCACAAAGCAGGCAAGGGTGCGAAGTACACGCGGATGCACAAGCCGCAACAAATGCGCGTTGTGGCCGACAAGCTGGACAAAAGCAATGCCTCGGCTTGGGAAGCGCAGATAAAGAAAATGAGCCGGGCGGAGAAGGAAAAGTGGTGGGCGGAAGGCTTGGTTGTGGAAACGGTTTGAAGCGGTTT
>JAUNKU010000004.1 GCA_030532645.1 Neisseria sp.
GGTGCGGTTTTGGAGCGTTACGCGGCGGCGGACAAACGGCTTCGGGTGTATCATTTCGAGCATAATCAAGGAGACGGCAGTGCTACGCAGTTTGCTATGGATATGCTGCGTTTTATGGATGTGGAATACGTTGCCCGCATGGATGCGGACGATATTTGCCTGCCCGAGCGTTTTGAAAAACAGCTTGCCTATTTGGACGCGCATCCCGAAATCGACGTGCTCGGCGGCAATATGCTGTGTTTCCAAGACAAACAGCCGCAGGAGACGTTTGTTACAGACGTTCCCTTGAGTGACAGAGAAATCAAAATCCACTTGTTGATAGCTTTGGCCAATATTTTGAACCCGACGGCGATGTGGCGGCAAAGCTCGGTGAAGCCTGTCGATATCCGCTACAACCGCGTACCGACTGCTTGCGACCATGCGATGTGGGTGGAGCTGGCGATGGCGGGCAAGAAGTTTGCCAATCTGCCCGATGTGCTGGTGCATTACCGCTTGCACGATCAGCAGGCAACCAAAAAAGTGGATTTGTCTAATCAGGCGGTTGTAACCACTTTGTCTCGTTATATTCCTTATATTTTCAAGGGATTGAATCAAACCGAAAGCGCGACTTTGGCCAGAGTGTTCCAGCGCGGCGAGATTTCGTTTACCACGCCGGAATGTCAAGTTTTGGTTCAGGCATACCACAAAATCAAACAAGGTATCATAATGCCGGATGCCGGATGCCGGATTTGGGGAAAGTCTGCCGCAAATCATCGAGCTTATCGGCCGACGGGTCGCCCCGTTCGAAAAGGCGCTGGCCAATTTGCCGAAAGCCTGATCGGATACGGAGAAAGGCCGTCTGAAAAACGAAGTTTTTACCAAGCTTCGTTTTTCAGACGGCCTTTTCGGTTTAATGCCGTTTGTTTTCCGTTAAACGCGTTCAAAGGTGGCGGCAACGCCCATACCGCCGCCGATGCACAGCGTGGCCGCGCCTTTTCCGGCTTGGCGGCGCTGCATTTCGTGCAGCAGGGTAACGACGATGCGGCAGCCCGATGCACCGATGGGGTGGCCGAGCGCAATCGCGCCGCCGTTCACATTGGTTTTTTCCGCGTCCAAGCCCAGCTCGCGGCACACGCCCAAGGCTTGTGCGGCAAAGGCTTCGTTGGCTTCAATCAAATCCAAGTCGGCCGCCGTCCAGCCGCTTTTCGCCAATGCTTGTTTCATCGCCGGAACGGGGCCCAAGCCCATGATTTCAGGCTCGATACCGGCCACGGCGGTGGCTTTTACGGCGGCCAGTGGTTTCAAACCCAATTCGGCAGCTTTTTCCGCGCTCATCAGCATCACCGCCGCCGCGCCGTCGTTCAGGCCGGAAGCGTTGGCGGCGGTAACCGTGCCGTCCGCTTTAAAGGCAGGGCGCAGCTTGGCCATGCTGTCGAGCGCGGCGTTGTGTTTGATGTATTCGTCTTCGCCCACCACCAGCGGCTCACCTTTGCGCTGCGGAATGCTGACCGGCACGATTTCATTTTGAAATTTGCCGCTTTGCTGTGCGGCCGAGGCGCGTTGTTGCGACTGCAAGGCGAATGCGTCTTGTTCTTCGCGTGTAATGTCCAGTTTTTCCGCGATATTTTCGGCGGTAATGCCCATATGGTAGCCGTTGTAAACATCTGTGAGGCCGTCTGCAACCATACTGTCGGTCAGCGTGCCGTTGCCCATTTTCCGGCCTTGGCGCATATCGATAAAGTGCGGAGCTTGCGACATTGATTCTTGGCCGCCGGCAATCACGATTTCATTGTCGCCGCTCAAAATGCTCTGCACGGCTTGGCGGACGGCGTACAAACCCGAGCCGCAGACAACGTTTACGGTGGAAGCAGGTACTTCAATCGGAATGCCGGCACCGATGGCGGCTTGGCGTGCCGGATTCTGGCCGATGCCGGTAGTCAGCACATTGCCCATAATCACTTCGCTGACGGCTTCGGGTGCAACGCCAGTTTCGTCCAGCAGAGCACGGATAACGGTGCTGCCCAGCTGCGGCGCACTCAGTGCCGACAAACTGCCGAGGAAACTGCCGACAGGTGTGCGTTTCGCAGCAACGATAACAACGGTTTTGCTCATTCAAATCTCCTTTGTGTGTGGTTGTTTTGCTAAGAAAAATAACGGTTTGATGCCGTCTGAAAAATAACGGAGCCGTGCTTTCTGCTTGGCGGCCGCGGTGTTTTCAGACGGCCTCGTCAAAGCGCCAAACGCTTGCTTCCTGCGCCGATAAAAACGCTTGGAAACGTTGCGCCGGTGCCGACAAGCTGCGGTTTTTGCGGCGGTAAAGACAAAAATTGCGTTCGACTTTCGGCTGGCCCAACGGGCGCATCGTCAGCCCGTTTTGCCGCACCCATTCGGCGGCATAAGGCAGGCAGAGCGTCAAACCCAGCCCGTTTCCGGTCATTCCCAGCGCGGTGGACAAAAAGTTTACCTGATAAGCCGGCGCAAGGATTTTTTCGGTTAAAGGTTCGGGCAGCACGGCGGCGAGGCGGTGGGTAAACGGGCCGCTCAGGGTAATCAGCGGCTCGTCCAAAAGCTGCTGCCAAGCGATTTCGGTTTGCGCCGCCAGCGGATGGTTTTCCGGCAGCACAACGTAAAACGGCAGCGAAAACAAATCAAGCGCTTCAATATCGTCCGGCAGCTCGCGCTCCGGGCCGATGCCGAAATCCACATCGCCGTTTTGCACCTGCTGCAAAACCTGTTCTACCGAAAAATCAAGCAGATGGACATCAATTTCCGTTTCTTTCCGGCGGAATGCCGCCATCAGTTTTGGCATTACAGATGCGGCTAAGAGCTGGGAAGTGGCCAATCGCACCTGTCCGTTGCGCCCGTTTTTCAGACGGCCTGCTTCTTCGGAAAACTGCTTCATTTCATTCAAAATCCGCTTGGCCGAAGGCAGCAGCAGCTGCCCGGCAGCCGAAAGATGCAGCTGGCGCGTAGTGCGGTCGAACAGGCGCACGTCCAAGCGGTTTTCCAGCTCTTTAATCAGGCCGCTGAGGGCGGATTGCGTCAAATGCAGCTGCACCGCCGCTTGGGTAAAGCTGCCTTGTTCGGCCGCGGCAACAAAGGCTTTAATCTGTCGGAGGCTGATACTCATCGTTTTTCCGCCTGATACATCATTTTTTCTGATGAATAAATAAAAAAAAACTGTTTGTCTTGCAAATAAACGTCATTTTATGATGCTTGTCAAGCAAAAACGGCAGCGGGGCATACTGCTGTTGAAATCGTTTTGAAATAAAATTTTTTATGAATACAAAGGGATAGATATTTGGAGGAAACGGGAAGCGTAAAAGCGCACCGCACGGCCGTAGCGGAAAATAACCCGATTTGCTATAAAAACCGAATATTTATTCTGCATCTTGACACAAAGGAGAAAGAAAATGGCCGATTTGTTTGAAAACCCGATGGGATTGTGCGGATTTGAATTTGTTGAGTTCGCTTCACCCGAGCCGAACGTTTTGGAGCCGTTGTTTGAAAAAATGGGCTTTACTTTGGTGGCGAAGCACCGCTCCAAAGACGTTTTGCTCTACCGTCAGGGCGGCATCAATTTTATCGTTAACCGCGAGCCGAAAAGCCAAGCGGCTTATTTCGCGGCGGAACACGGTCCGGCAGCCTGCGGTATGGCGTTCCGCGTGCGTGATGCACAAGCGGCGTACAAGCGCGCTTTGGAATTGGGCGCGCAGCCGGTGGATATTCCGACTTCTGTGATGGAGCTGCGTCTGCCTGCGATTAAAGGCATCGGCGGTGCGCCGCTGTATCTGATCGACCGCTTTGAAGAAGGCAAGTCGATTTACGACATCGATTTTGAATTTATTGAAGGCGTGGACAGAAATCCCGAAGGTTTCGGCCTGAAAATCGTGGATCACTTGACGCACAATGTGTACCGCGGCCGTATGGATTTCTGGGCGAAATTCTATGAAAAACTGTTTAATTTCCAAGAAATCCGCTATTTCGACATCAAAGGCGAATACACCGGCCTGACCAGCCGCGCGATGACTGCGCCGGACGGTTTGATCCGCATTCCGTTGAACGAAGAAGCCAAACAGGGCGGCGGTCAGATTGAAGAATATCTGATGCAGTTCGGCGGCGAAGGTATCCAGCACATCGCTTTGTTGAGCGACAACTTGTTGGACACCATCGACAAACTGCGTGCGGCCGGCATTCCGCTGATGACTGCACCGAAAGATACTTACTACGAAATGCTGGAAGAGCGTTTGCCGGGACACGGCGAGCCGGTGGCCGAGTTGCAGTCGCGCGGCATTTTGCTGGACGGTACCACCGAAGGCGGCTATCCGCGCCTGTTGCTGCAAATCTTCTCCGAAACGCTGCTGGGACCGGTGTTCTTTGAATTTATCCAGCGCAAAGGCGATTATAAAGACGGCTTCGGCGAGGGCAATTTCAAAGCCTTGTTCGAATCGCTGGAACGCGACCAAATCCGCCGCGGCGCATTGGAGGTAGAGGCGTAAGCTGCCGAACCTGATTGCCTGCCCGAGCGGCAAGGCCGTCTGAAAAAGTGCGGTTTTTCAGACGGCCTCATAAAAACACACAACACATCAAGCTTTTATCTGCCGTTACCCTTGTTTGCGATAGCGGCAGCTTCCGATACAGCCTGCAAGCATTCCGAACGAGGAGAAACATTATGGCGATTACCCGAGGCGTACACCACGTTGCCTACCGCTGCAAAGATGCGAAAGAAACGGTGGAGTGGTATCAAAAACATCTGGAAATGGATTTTGTATTGGCGATTGCGGAGGACAAAGTTCCGTCCACCGGCGAGCCTGATCCGTATATGCACATTTTCCTGAACGCCGGCGGCGGCAATATTCTGGCTTTCTTCGAGCTGCCGACCAAGCCGGAAATGGGGCGCGATCCGAACACGCCTTTGTGGACGCAGCATCTGGCTTTGAAAGTGGAAAGTATGGAAAAACTGCTGGCCACCAAAGACAAACTGGTTGCCGAAGGCATCGATGTGCTGGGGCCGGTAAACCATACTTTGTTCCATTCCATTTATTTCTTCGACCCGAGCGGCCACCGCATCGAGCTGGCCTGCGAAGTTTCCACCGACAAAATGAACCGTGCTTTGGATAAAGTGAAATGGGATATGCTCAACGAATGGGCAGAAACCAAACGCGCTCCGCAGCACGCCCGCTGGATTCACGACGGCACGGAGCCGCCCGAAGCATAAGGCACTGCCGCGCTTTTTCAGACGGCCTGTATGGCAAGGCCGTCTGAAAAAGCAACCGATACAGACATCATACAAAGGACATACCAATGAAATTAGCCACCCTGAAACAAGGCGGACGAGACGGCCGTTTGGCGGTTGTCAGCCGCGATTTGAGCCGTTACGTGCTGCCGGAAATCCTGACGCTGCAAGCGGCATTGGACGATTGGGACAAAGCCGAAGCACAGCTGAAAGCCGTTTATGATGATTTGAACGCCGATCCTGCCAAAGGCGAAGCGTTCGACCCCGAACAATGCCGCTCGCCGCTGCCGCGCGCCTACCAATGGGCGGACGGCTCGGCTTATTTGAACCACGTTGAATTGGTACGCAAAGCGCGCAATTCGGAAGTGCCCGAATCGTTTTACGATGATCCTTTGATGTACCAAGGCGGCTCGGACAGCTTTATCGGCCCGCGCGATGAAATCTTGGCGCAGCCGGAGTGGGGCATCGACTTTGAAGCAGAAGTGGTGGTGGTTAGCGGCGATTTGAAACAGGGCGCAACGCCGGAAGAAGCCGCCAAAGCCATCCGTTTGGTAATGTTGGTGAACGATGTATCGCTGCGCGGCCTGATTCCGGCTGAGTTGGCAAAAGGTTTCGGCTTTTTCCAAAGCAAACCGGCCAGCGCGTTCAGCCCGGTAGCGGTTACGCCCGACGAATTGGGCGATGCGTGGCAGGATTGCAAAGTGCATCTGCCTTTGCGCGTTACCTTGAACGACAAGCTGTTCGGCTTCCCGAATGCCGGTCAGGATATGACTTTCGACTTCGGCCGATTGCTGTCGCACGTTACCAAAACGCGCGATGCCGCCGCCGGTACGATTGTCGGCTCGGGTACGGTGTCGAACAAGCAGGATAATCTGTACGGCTCGTCAGTGGAAAACGGCGGCGTGGGTTATTGCTGTCTGGCGGAAGTGCGGATGTATGAAACCATCGAAACGGGCAAGCCGCAAACTTCGTTTATGCAGCACGGCGATACCGTTGCCATCGAAATGCTGGATAAAGAAGGCAACAATATTTTCGGTACGATTATCAACCGCGTAAACACGCAATATTGATGAACAAGGCCGTCTGAAAACGCCGCTTCCCAAAAAGCAGGGCGGTATTTTCAGACGGCCCCGAGCAGCTGCTCGGGCAGTTTGTTCAAACAAATAATAAATGACCGCTGTTCGGGACGGCGCATAACTGTCCGGCGGTGCTGCCATACAAAGGAAGAGAAAATGAATGAAACGGTTTTACAGATCAAACCGCGCGAAGCCGTGCCGATTGCCGGCGTGATTGTTGCGGTGCTGAGTTTGACAATGATCGGCTTCGGCTGGGTGCCGCATTTGTCGATTATTTTGGTGATGTGCGGTCTGCTGTGCTACGGCAGATTCAAGTGTCAGGATTTTGATGTTTTGCAGTCGCAGATGGCGAAGGGCGTGTTGTCCGGTATCGGTGCGATTTATCTGTTTTTCTTCATCGGCCTGCTGGTGTCGGCTTTGATGATGTCCGGTGCGATTCCGACTTTGATGTATTACGGTTTCGACCTGATTTCTCCGAAATTTTTCTATTTGTCTGCTTTTATTCTGTGCTCCGTTATCGGCGTTGCACTCGGCAGCGGTTTCACCACCTGTGCGACTGCCGGCGTGGCCTTTATGGGTATGGCCGAAGCGTTTGATGCCGAACCGGCTGTTGTGGCCGGAGCGGTGGTTTCCGGTGCATTGTTCGGCGACAAAATGTCGCCCTTGTCCGATACAACGGGCATCGCGGCTTCCATTGTCGGCATTGATTTGTTCGAGCACATCAAAAATATGATGTACACCACCATTCCGGCGTGGATACTGACTGCCGTATTGTTCTGGTTTATGACGGGCGCGGTTGCCCACGCAGATTTGGCCGACATCGCCGTAATGCAGGAAACCTTGCAGAAAAGCGGTTTGGTGCACGCTTATGCGCTGATTCCGTTTGCCGTTTTGATTTTGCTGGCGTTGCGTAAAGTCAATGCGGTTTACACCATCGCCATCACCATCGTGGTTGCCGTTGCGATTACCTTTACCCACAGCAGCCCGACGCTGGCGCAGCTGGGCGGCTGGTTTTTCAGCGGCTACAAACCGGCGGAAGGCTTGGATTTGGGCGCAGTGGGCAGACTGGTATCGCGCGGCGGTATGGAAAATATGTTCTTCACCCAAACCATCGTTATTCTCGCATTGAGCTTGGGCGGCCTGCTGCACGGCTTGGGCATTCTGCCTGCCTTGATGGTCGGTATCAGCCACCTGCTGACCAGCGTCGGCCGCGCTACTGCTACCGCCGCCGCTACCGCTTTCGGCATCAACCTGCTGATTGGTGAGCAGTATCTCAGCCTGCTGCTGACCGGCAACACGTTCAAACCGCTGTATCAAAAGCTGCGCCTGCATCCGCGCAACCTCGCGCGTACCATCGAAGATGCCGGTACGGTAATCAATCCGCTGGTACCTTGGGGCGTGTACGGCGTGTTTCTGGCCGGTATTTTGGGCGTACCCGTTGTGGATTACATTCCCTATGCCTTTTTCTGTTACCTGAGCCTGCTGCTGACCTTGGTGTACGGCTTTACCGGCTTCACCATCAGCAAGTTGGCAGACGAAGACAAACAAGACTGAGGCCGTCTGAAAACCGGCTTCCCGTTTTAACGGCGCAGGGCAGGGGCGGCAAGCCCCGTCCTGTTCCGCCACCGACCGACTAAGATTAAAGCTATGAAACTTTATTCCTATTTCCGCAGCTCCGCCGCCTACCGCGTGCGTATCGCCCTGAATCTCAAAGGCTTGCCCTACCAAACACAGGCCGTCCACCTGCTGAATAACGGCGGCGAACAGAAATCGCCCGAATACGCCGCGCTCAATCCGCAGAAACTTGTTCCCGCTTTTGAAGACCAAGGCTTGGTGCTGACGCAGTCGCTGGCGATTATCGAATACTTGGACGAAACCCGCCCCGAAACGCCGCTGCTGCCGGCCGATGCTGCCGGACGCGCCCGTGTCCGCGCCATCGCCCAGCTGATAGCCTGCGACATCCACCCCTTGAACAACCTGCGTGTGCTGCAATACCTGCAAAGCAGCTCGGGCGCAGACCAAGCCGCCAAAAGCGTGTGGTACAAACACTGGATTGAAGAAGGCTTCACCGCCTTGGAACAAATCCTGCAACAGCCGCAAACCGGCCGTTTCTGCCACGGCGATACGCCCACCTTGGCCGACTGCTGCCTGATTCCGCAAATCTATAACGCCCGCCGCTTCAAAGTGGACTTAACCCCTTATCCGACCATCGTCCGCATCGCCCGAGCCTGCGAAGAAATGGACGCCTTCCGGGTCGCTGCGCCGGAACAGCAGCCCGATGCCGAGTAAATACACACATCAGGCCGTCTGAAAAAGCGCATCAGCACCGGCACGCTTTTTCAGACGGCCTTTTTTTACCCGTTTGCCGGACAAAACATATTTAAAGAGGAGAAAACAATGGCACAAATCAAGAAAACTTTGGCATTTACCGGCGGCGTATTGGCAGCCGCTTCTGCCGTAGCGCAAACGCCGAAACAGCCGAATATCGTAGTAATTATGGCTGACGATATGGGTTGGTCGGACATCGGCGCGTACGGCAGCGAAATCAGTACGCCGAACATCGATGCGCTGGCCGAGCAGGGAATCAAGTTTACCAATTTCCAAGTATCGCCGTATTCATCGCCTTCGCGGGCAATGTTTCTGACCGGTACGGATCCGCACCGTGCCGGTTTGGGCGGCCTGTATGAGCTGAACACGCCCGATCAGGCAGCCAGCCCGAATTATGCAGGCCGTCTGAATCCGCAGAGCATTACTGTGGCGCAGCGTTTGCAGCAGGCCGGTTATTACACAGTGGCTTCCGGCAAATGGCATTTGGGCAAACGTGAACAAGATGCACCGAGCAGCTGGGGGTTTGATCGGTCGTTTGTGCTGCTCAACGGCGAAGCCAACCATTTCCGTCACGACGATGAGCAAGCTTCGCCGGACGGCCGCGATGTTTACCGCGAAAACGGGAAAACCGCCGAAATGCCGTTCAACGTGTATTCCAGCGACTTCTACACCGATTATCTGATCCGCCAGCTGGACGGAAAACCGGCGGGCAAGCCGTTGTTTGCTTATTTGGCATTTACCGCACCGCATTCGCCTTTGCAGGCACCGGAAGCCGATATTGCCAAATACCGCGATTTTTATCACGAAGGCCCGCAACATCTGGCTGCCCGGCGCGTGCAAAACATCAACCATTTGCAGCTGTTTGAAAAAACAGTTGCCGTACCGCAGTTGGCCGGTGTGAAAAAATGGGCGGATTTGAGTGAAGAAGAGCGCATCGGCGAAACACGCCGGATGCAGATTTATGCAGCGATGATCGACAATATGGATCAAAACATAGGCCGTCTGAAAAACGAGCTGCAAAAGCGCGGCGAGCTCGACAATACCGTGTTCCTGTTTTTGGCGGACAACGGCGCGGCCGGCGCTTCGCGTGAAAAATCGAAAAAATGGGGCGGTTGGATTGCTAATATGCGCGACAACAGCCTGAGCAATATGGGGAAAGGCAGCAGCTATGTTTCCACAGGTGCTGCTTGGGCGCAGGCCTCCAATGCGCCGTTTGCCTTGTTCAAAGGCTTTACGGCCGAAGGTTCGGTACGTTCTCCACTGATTGTATCGGGCAAAGGCATCGGCAAGGGTATCGACCGCAGTTTCCGCAATATGGCCGATTTAATGCCGACTTTATTGGATATTGCCGGTGCGGACTTGGTCACGCCCGAAGGTAAAAATGCGCCGGACGGCCGCAGTTTTGCCGTATCGCTGAGCAAGCCGCAAGCAGCAACACAAGGAGCACAAACGCCGTATGCGCTGGAAATGCGCGGCGGCCGGCAAGTGCAGTTGGGACGCTTCAAAGCGCGTTATTTGAGCAGACAGCCGATGGGATTGCCGTCTGAAACATTGGCTGTCGGACGCTGGCAGTTGTTTGATGTGATTGACGACCCGGCAGAAAGCCGCGACTTGGCTGCACAATATCCGGAGAAACTGGCCGAATTGGTGGCGCATTACCGTGATTATGCGAAACGGGTCGGTACGGTGGAACTGGATTCTCCGGATTTGCCGCAATGAAAACCTTTGCCGTATTGCCCGAGCGGCCGCAGTTGAAGCTGCCGCCCTTGGGCGGAGGCGATTTTTACGCCTTTCATACAATGATTAAACCGGTGGGCGCGCAGTGCAATATCGACTGCACCTACTGCTTTTATCTGCACAAACAAGGTTTGCTGCACCAGAGCAAAACGCCGCGTATGAGCGAGCGTGTGCTGGAAGAGCATATCCGCCAATATCTGGAAGCAAACACCGGCGAAGAAGCCGTGTTTACGTGGCAGGGCGGCGAGCCGATGCTGGCCGGTTTGGATTTCTACCGCAAAGCGGTAGCTCTTCAAAAGAAATATGCCCGGCCGGGGCAGCGTGTGTTGAACGATTTGCAGACCAACGGCCTGCTGCTGGATGACGAATGGTGCGTTTTTTTACACGAACACCGTTTTCTGGTCGGCTTGTCGTTGGACGGCCCCGAACATCTGCACAACCGTTACCGCATTGCAAAAAACGGCAAACCGACTTTCCCTTATGTGATGCGTGCGGTGGAAAAGCTCAAACAGTACCGCATTCCGTTCAATATATTGTGCGTTGTAAACCGAGCCAATGCCGAAGCGCCTTTGGAAGTGTACCGCTTTCTGCGCGACACAATCGCGCCGCGTATGATTCAGTTTCTGCCTTGTGCGGAAGCGGCCGATTTTCAGACGGCACCGCTGCCGCTTTACGGCAGGCGGGCGGCAGCAGAATGGAGCGTTGCTCCCGAGCAGTGGGGGCATTTTCTCTGCACGGTGTGGCAGGAATGGCTGGCACAGGATTTCGGACGGGTTTTTGTCGATCAGTTTGAAAACACCGTTTCCCAAGCCTTAGGCTTCGGCGCGCAAAAATGCGTTACCGCGCCGGTTTGTGGCAAAGCCGCTGCGCTGGAACACAACGGCGATTTTTTTGCCTGCGACCATTTTGTTTATCCCGAATACCGCATCGGCAATATCGCGCACAGCCACGAAGGCGATTTGGCATTCAGCAGAAAACAGCAGCAATTCGGCTGTGCCAAACAGCAAACACTGCCGGAAGACTGCACCGGCTGTACTTTTCTGGATTTATGCTGGGGCGGCTGTCCGAAACACCGTTTTGCCGAAAGCCGCAACGGAAAAGGCGGTCTTAATTACCTTTGTTCCGGATTGAAAATGTTTTACCGACAGGTGAAGCAGGATTTGCCGCGTATCCGCAAAGCTTTGCAGCTGCCGAAGGCCGTCTGAAAACGGTTGCTCAGGAAAACGGCAGATTTTTTGTTTTAATCTTAATTAAACCGTTTTGCCTGACGGCGGCAGGCTGCATTTTCAGACGGCCTTAACGGGAAAAAGGCAAACAGAGATTTGCCTGCCTTGTCTGTTCATACTGCGGATACGGCAGACGGAATGTTTTCCGGAGCAGGAAAAATGCCAAATATTTCAAAGCTGCAGGCGGAACAGCAGAATACGATATTGTAAAGAAAAGTTAATAATGCTAGCGTTTCTCAATCCGATCGGCACGTCCTGCCGCTTGAAGCCGGCGGTTGTACGGTAGTCCGGAATATTCATAACAAAATGATTCAGGTTTTTCCGTTTGCGGAAAAAGCTTTTCGGGAGCAATGGTTTACAGGAGTAAAAAAATGGCGGTGCAATTTGATTTGAACAGTAAAACCGCGCTGGTAACCGGCGCGGCCAGCGGTATCGGTAGAGAGATTGCCGAGCAATTTGCCAAAGCCGGTGCGGCGGTCGGAGTGGCCGATTTGAATTTGGCGGCGGCCGAGCAAACTGCCGAAGCAATCCGCAATCACGGCGGCCGTGCGTTGGCGTTGGAAATGAATGTTTGTGACGAAGAAGCTGTCAGAGCGGGGACGGACAAGCTGGCGGCTGAGTTTGGCGGCATTGATGTGCTGGTGTCGAATGCAGGTATTCAGATTATTGATCCGATTGACAAACTGGCTTTTGCCGATTGGAAAAAAATGCTGGCGATTCATTTGGACGGCGCATTTCTGACCACGCAGGCAGTGTTGCAGCATATGTACCGCGATAATCGCGGCGGTACGGTGATTTATATGGGTTCGGTGCATTCGCACGAGGCTTCACCGCTGAAAGCGCCTTATGTAACGGCGAAGCACGGTTTGCTCGGTTTGTGCCGCGTGCTGGCAAAAGAAGGGGCGGCGCATAATGTCCGCTCGCACGTGATTTGTCCGGGGTTTGTGAAAACGCCTTTGGTGGAAAAACAGATTCCCGAGCAGGCGAAAGAGAAGGGCATCAGTGAAGAAGAAGTGGTTAAAAACGTGATGCTCGGTAATACGGTGGACGGCGAATTTACGACAACAGACGATATTGCACAGCTTGCTTTGTTCCTTGCCGCCTATCCGAATAATGTTTTCACCGGGCAATCTTTTATCGCCAGCCACGGTTGGTCGATGAAGTAAATCCGGTACACACATCAAAAAGAGGAGAAAATAAAATGTTGGCAAAAATGACTTCCCTCAGCGTGCGGCTGGTGCAGAACTGGCTGCCTTCGCCCTTTGTTTTCTGCATTATTCTGACCGTGCTGGTGTTCGGCGCGGCGATGGGCGGAGCCGGTTTGAGTATGGACGAAGCCGCCGGTTTCTGGGGTAAAGGTATGTGGTCGCTGCTGGGCTTTTCGATGCAGATGGCCTTGATTTTGGTGACAGGACACGTTTTGGCAAAAGCGCCGTTTGTCGGCCGTTTGCTGGACGGTTTGGCGGCAAAGGTAAAAAGCCCGAAAGCGGCGGTATTTGCGGTTACGCTGGTTTCGCTGGCCGGTTGTTGGTTGAACTGGGGCTTCGGTTTGATTGTCGGTGCGGTGTTTGCCAAAGCCTTGGCGCGTAAAGTCCAAGGAGCGGATTATCCCTTATTGGTAGCCTCTGCCTATTCCGGATTTTTGGTATGGCACGGCGGCTTGTCCGGTTCGATTCCTTTGGCTTTGGCAACGGAAGGCGAGGCTTTGGTCAAAGCCAGTGGCGGTGTGGTGGAAAATGCAATTCCTGTTGCACAAACGCTGTTTTCTCCGCTGAACCTGTTTATTGTGGCCGCATTGTTTATCGGTTTGCCGCTGCTGAATATGCTGATGATGCCGAAAAATCCGACGGTAGCCGATCCGGCCAAATTGTTTGAAGCCGAACCGGAGCTGCCGCAGCGCGGTACATTGGCGCAGAAGCTGGACGACAGCCGTATCGCGGCTTTTCTGCTGGTTGCGCTGGGTGCGGTATATCTTTACGGCCATTTCAGCAAAGCCGGTTTTAATCTGGCTCTGAATGTTGTGATTGCGCTTTTCCTGTTTGCCGGTTTGCTGGCACACGGTACGCCGGAGCGTTACAGCCGTGCGGTGGAAGAGAGCGCCAAAGGGATTGCCGGTATTGTTTTGCTGTTTCCGTTTTACGGCGGCATTATGGGTTTGATGACCGGAGCAGGCGAAGGCGGGACATCATTGGCCGCCGGTATCAGCCAAGCATTTGTGGCCGCTTCTTCCCAGCAGACTTTTCCGGTATTGGCATTTTTGAGTGCCGGATTGGTTAATGTATTCGTGCCGTCCGGCGGCGGCCAATGGGCAGTACAAGGCCCGATTATGTTGCCGGCAGGCGCTGCTTTGGGCATCGAACCGGCTGTTTCCGCAATGGCGGTAGCGTGGGGCGATGCGTGGACGAATATGATTCAACCGTTTTGGGCGCTGCCTTTGCTCGGTATCGTCGGTTTGGACGCGCGTTCCGTAATGGGCTACTGCTTGATGGCGTTGCTGTATTCCGGCGTGGTTATTGCTGGCGCATTTCTGATTTTGGCGTAAACACCGAGGCCGTCTGAAAAATGCCTGTTCCGATTTCGCGAAGCTGCATTTTCAGACGGCCTGTATTGCAGATTGCCGATAACATTCGGCAATACTCCTTCCATTCTCTGTGATGATTTCCGGCTTTTTATCGGATTTTTTGATAAATGAATCAGAAAATACTGTTTGCCTAGATAAAAAGAAAACAGGTTTAATTTCCACTGTTAAGCTAAGCCGGATATTTGTAAAGCAATGTCAGCCGGCAGATGTTTCGCATACACACTGTTTCACAGGAGAAATACGATGAAAACGAAATTTTTGGCACTGGCTTTGGGCGGCGCAATGATGTTGGCAGGCTGTACCGAAGACATCGGCTCTTCTTCCAACAATAATGCTGCGCCGGCGGCAGAGGGTGGCAAGATTGTGCTGAAAGTAGCACATTTCTGGCCTGCTACTGCAATGTCGCAAAAGAAAGTATTGGAGCCTTGGTGTGAAAAAATCGCGCAGGAATCGAATCAGCAAATGACCTGCCAATTTTATCCGGCAATGCAGCTGGGCGGTACGCCGCCACAACTGGTGGATCAGGTAACCGACGGCGTGGCCGATATTGTTTGGACATTGCCGGGCTACACCGCCGGCCGTTTCCCGAGCGCGGAAGTGATGGAGCTGCCTTTCTTGACCAAAGACGGCGAGAAAAGCAGCCGCGTAGCTTGGAAACTTTATGAAGAGTTCGGCCAAAAAGATTTCGAAGCCGTTAAACCGTTGGCGTTTAATGTGCACGACCGCGGCCAAATCCACAACAACGTACGCCCGATTACCCGCGTGGAAGACTTTAAAGGTTTGAAACTGCGCGCGCCGACCCGTTTGACCAACAAACTGGTGGAAGCATTGGGAGCAACGCCGGTGAATATTCCGATGCCGAGCTTGGCGGAATCTGTATCTAAAGGCGTGGTGGACGGCTACATTCTGCCGTGGGAAGTTGTGCCGACTTTGAAGCTGCACGAAATGACCAAATACCATTCTGAAATCAATGCGCCCGATCCGGTGCTGTACAGCGCGGTATTCAGCATTTTGATGAACAAACAACGTTATGAAAGCCTGCCGGACAATCTGAAAAAAGTGATTGACGACAATTCCGGTGCGGATTTCTCCGCCAGCTTGGGCAAAGCGTGGGACGAATCGATTGAAGGCGCACGCAAGCAGGGCGTAGAGCACGGCAATGCAGTCAATACCGTCAGCGGTAACGGTTTGAGCGGTATCGAAGCAGCGGCGCAGAAGGTTCAGGCCGACTGGATTGAAGAAATGAAGGCTAAGGGCTACGACGGCGGCGCAATGGTCAACCGTGCAAAAGAGCTGCTGGCTGCACAATAAAACCGGACACACGCCCTGCCGCAGCAGGCGGGGCGTATCCGGCCGATTTTGGAGCTGAAAAAATGGCTGAACTGTTTGAAACTGCCGAAGCGCGCAGTGATGTGCCGAAAGACAAAATCGGCCGTTTTCTGTTTGCTTGGGCGAAATTGTCGGTATTTGGCGGTGCGCTCGTATTGGTTGCAATCTGCTTGTTGTCCACTGTAAGCATTATCGGCAGGGCGTTGTTTTCCGCCCCGATTACCGGCGATGTAGAGCTGGTTCAAGTGGGCTGTGCGCTGGCAGTTGCAGCGTTTCTGCCTTATGCACAGTTGAAAAACGCCCACGTTATCGTCGATTTCTTTACCTTGAAAGCACCGGCTGCCGTGCGCCGTTTTTTAGACGTTGCCGCTGCGCTGCTGATGGCCGCGCTGGCTTTTGTTTTGATGTGGCGCAGTTATTTCGGTGCAGTCGGTACATTCAAATCCGGTGCGCGTACGATGATTCTCGGCTGGCCGGAATGGTTGGCACATCTCACCATCGCGCCGGGTTTCCTGCTGCTCGGCTTGTGTGCACTTTATACCGCTTGGCGTTTTGCCGTAGAGAAAAAAGAGGATTAACGGGCATTACTCCGGCTTTTTCAGACGGCCTTTGTGCCGATTGCTTGGCAAAGGCCGTCTGAAAACAGCTTAATGCCTGCTCTGTTGGGAAAACTAAGGAAAACAAAATGGATCCCATCATCATCGGCCTGTTGGTCGGCGTATTCACCATTATTCTGCTGATGTTGCGCGTGCATATCGGAATCGCAATGTTATTGGCCGGTTCGGTCGGCTATATTGCGCTGGCCGGTTGGCTGCCGCTGCTGAATTATCTTAAAACAATGCCGTTCGCCCGTTTTTCGGTGTACGACTTATCCGTGATTCCGCTGTTTCTGCTGATGGGTAATTTGGCTTCGCGCGGCGGTTTGTCGAAAAAACTGTTTCAAACCACCAATGCTTTTCTCGGTCATTACCGTGGTGGTGCGGCTATCAGCGCCGTGGGCGCGTGCGCCGGTTTCGGTGCGATTTGCGGCTCATCTCTGGCAACGGCGGCAACAATGGGGCAGGTTGCGCTGCCCGAATTGAAACGCGCCCGATATTCCGATGCACTGGCCACCGGCGCGCTGGCGGCCGGCGGTACTTTGGGCATTCTGATTCCGCCTTCCGTGGTGCTGGTGATTTATGCCGTGCTGGCCGAACAGAATATTTCCGCAATGTTTATGGCGGCGATGGTGCCGGGCATTATTTCGATGTTGGGCTATATGGCGGCGATTGCCGTTTATGTACGCCTTGTGCCGGACAGCGGCCCGGCAATGGCGCGCCTGCCGTGGGGCGAACGCATTGCCTTGCTCAAAGGCGTGTGGCCGGTGCTGGCTGTATTTTTGATTGTTATCGGCGGTATTTACGGTGGCATTTTTACGCCGACCGAAGCCGCTGCGGTCGGTACGGTTGCCGTAGCACTGATTGCTTTTCTGACCAAAGAGCTGGATTTCAACGGCTTTGTCCAAGTGCTGCTGGATACCGGTTCGGCCACCGCAATGATTTTTATGATTCTGCTCGGCGCAGACGTGCTGAATGCCTTTTTTGCTTTGTCGCAAATGCCGGCCGGCGTGGCGCAATGGGTGATTGACAGCGGTATGGCGCCCTTAGCCGTGCTGTTTGCCATTATTTTGGTTTATATTGTGTTGGGCTGCATTATGGACAGCCTCTCAATGATTCTGCTGACCATTCCCGTCTTCCTGCCGATTATTATGGGTATGGATTTTTGGGGATTGGGGCAAACCGACAAAGCAATTTGGTTCGGCGTATTGGCATTGATGGTGGTAGAAATCGGCTTGATTACGCCGCCGGTGGGAATGAATATTTTTGTAATCAACAATCTGGCCAAAGATGTGCCGATTAAGGAAACCTATAAAGGCGTGCTGCCCTTTCTGTGTTCCGACTTAATCCGCATTGTGGTGCTGGTGTTTGTCCCTTCGCTGACTTTGTGGCTGGTACATTTGCTTGGCTGAGCATTAAAGGCCGTCTGAAAAAGCGCATTGTTTTTCAGACGGCCTGCCATACTGATTGAATATTTCATAAGGAGAAAATATGAACAAACTGTATCCCGATGCAGCGGCGGCGCTGCAAGGTGTGGTGGCGGACGGCCAAATTGTGGCGGTCGGCGGTTTCGGCCTGTGCGGCATTCCCGAGGCGCTGATTGCGGCCTTGCGCGACAGCGGCGTTAACGGCTTAACCTGCATCAGCAACAATGCCGGTGTGGACGGCTTCGGTCTCGGCCTGCTGCTGGAAACCCGCCAGATTAAGAAAATGATTGCGTCTTATGTGGGCGAAAACAAAGAATTCGAGCGTCAGTTTTTGTCGGGCGAATTGGAAGTGGAATTAACGCCGCAAGGTACGTTGGCGGAAAAACTGCGTGCCGGCGGCGCGGGCATTCCGGCGTTTTTCACCAAAACCGGTGTCGGTACGCAAGTGGCGGAAGGTAAGGAAATCCGCGAATTTGACGGCGCGGAATATGTGTTGGAACGTTCGCTGACTGCCGATGTGGCTTTGGTTAAAGCGTGGAAAGCCGATAAATCGGGCAATCTGGTGTTCCGCAAAACTGCGCGGAACTTCAATCCCGATGTCGCTACCGCAGGCAGAGTAACCATTGTCGAAGTGGAAGAATTGGTGGAAACCGGTGCGCTTGATCCGGACCAAATCCACCTGCCGGGCATTTATGTCCACCGCATCGTGGTAAACGCAAATCCTGAAAAACGCATCGAACAACGCACCGTAAGAGAGGCATAAAATGGCTTGGACACGCGAACAAATGGCGCAGCGCGCCGCAAAAGAACTGCAAGACGGCTTCTACGTCAATCTCGGCATCGGTCTGCCGACTTTGGTGGCGAACTACATTCCCGAAGGCGTGAACGTGATGCTGCAATCGGAAAACGGCCTGCTCGGTATCGGCGCATTTCCGACCGAAGACGAAATCGATGCCGACCTGATTAACGCCGGCAAGCAAACCGTTACCGCTTTGCCGGGCGCAGCGTTTTTCGCCAGCTCGCAATCGTTCGGAATGATTCGCGGCGGCAAAGTGAATCTGGCGATTTTGGGTGCGATGGAAGTATCCGAGCAGGGCGATTTGGCCAACTGGATGATTCCCGGCAAGATGGTCAAAGGAATGGGCGGCGCGATGGATTTGGTGGCTGGCGTGCAGCGCGTGATTGTGCTGATGGAACACACCGCCAAAGGCGGCGCGCTGAAAATCAAGCCGCAATGCGATTTGCCGCTGACCGGCAAAAAAGTCGTGAACCGCATCATTACCGATTTGGCTGTGCTGGATGTGACGCCGGAAGGTTTGAAATTGGTCGAGCTGGCCGACGGCGTGAGCTTTGAGGACTTGCAGGCCGTAACGGGCGTAACGGTATTGCGTTAAACCGTCGGCATTACGGATAAAGGCCGTCTGAAAAACAGGATTCAGCAAAATCTTGGTTTTTCAGACGGCCTTTTTGTTTTGGTGAGAGTGGGTAAAGTGAAACCTCTCGGTTTCCGCCTGCGAATGAACAAGGGGAAGAGTTGGTTTGAAGCAAAGTGCAAACCCGACAAAGTGGAAAATGAAATATGGATTGCGGGTTTCGGTTTGCTGCCATTCAGCCGTATCTGCCGATTTTCAGACGGCCTCCGTTTCGCTGCTTTCCGAATGTTCCGCCTCCCAAGCCGTTTCTGCCGTTCCGCCGGCTTCAATTTCGATTTCGGCATAATTTTCCGGCTGCACAATCCGTATCAAACCTTCTTTCGCCAATTCCAGCAGCGCGATGAAATTGACGACCACATAAGCTGCGCCTTGTTCGGCAGTAAACAGTTCGGAAAAGCGGCATTTGCCCTGTTGCAAACGGCGCAAAATCGCGCTCATTTGGGCGCGTACGGAAATAGTTTCCTGTACGACTTCGTGGCTGCGGTTGTGTTTGGCACGCGACAAAATAGCGAGCCAAGCCTGCGTCAAGTCGGCAATCTGCACTTCGGGCAGGCGCACTTCGGCGGCAATTTCCAAGGGCAGATACGCCCAAGCAAAATCGCGTCCGGCACGGGGCAGGGCATCAAGATTTTGCGCGGCCAGCTTCATTTGTTCGTAAGCCAGCAGACGGCGCACCAGCTCGGCGCGCGGGTCGGCGGCTTCTTCGTCTTCGATGTTTTCCGGCTGCGGCAGCAGCAGGCGCGATTTAATCTCAATCAAAACGGCGGCCATCAGCAGATATTCCGCTGCCAAATCAAACTGATGGGCTTCCATTTGGGCGATGTAGTGCAGATATTGCTCGGTGATTTTCACCATCGGAATATCCAGAACATCAATGTTTTGCTTGCGGATTAAATAGAGCAGCAAATCGAGCGGCCCTTGGAAGCTGCTCAACACCACTTTCAGCGCATCGGGTGGAATAAACAAATCGTGCGGCAAATCCGTTACCGGCCGGCCGAAAATCCACGCCACAGCATTCGGGTTTTCAGACGGCCTTGCCGTTTCGCTGTGCATTGTTACGGGCATATTCATTTTTTTCTTTGCAGAACTCTGTTTCAGCTTCGCAGAAATACGCTTCGCTTGTTTTTCACTTCGGGAAAGCTGCGTTTTCAGACGGCCTCGGCGGCCAAATGATCGATAGCGGCTTGGGCGCAATAGAGGCCGAATGCAGCCGTTACCAGCATACTCGCGCCGTAACCGGCACAAGACAAACCTTGCGGCGCAGCGGTATCGCAAGCTCCGGCAGTTTGCGGCGGCGTGATGTTTTCGGTAGAAAACACGCAAGGGACGCGCATTTTTTGTGCGGTATCGCGCGAAAAGCCGTAGCGTTTGCGCAGCGTGTAGCGCAGATTGGCCAGCAGCGGATCGTGGGTAACGCGGCTTAAATCGGCTGTTCGGATTAAGGCTGGATTTTTCTGGCCGCCTGCGCCGCCGCTGAGGATAAATGGCTGTTTATGCTGTACAAAATAAGCCGCCATCGCTGCTTTGACGCGTACTTGGTCAATCGCGTCAATCACGAAATCAAAGCCGTCTGAAAACAGCGCATCAAGATTGTTTTCATCAACAAAATCTTCAATTTCAAGCACTTCGCATTGCGGATTGATTTGTTTGATACGCTTGTGCAAAGCAGTGATTTTGGCTTTGCCGAAATCGTCGGTCAGCGCGTGGAGCTGGCGGTTTACGTTTGACTCGGCCACATTGTCCAAATCAATCAAAGTCAGTTTGCCCACGCCGGAGCGTGCCAGCGCTTCCACGGCCCAAGAGCCGACGCCGCCCACGCCCACCACGCAGACGTGTGTGCGTGCAAAACGTTCCAAAGCAGCTTGGCCGTACAAACGCGAAATGCCGCCGAAGCGGCGCGAAGAAATATCGGAAACGGTCATTGTGATAAATCAAAACAAAATAAAAAAGCCCGCCCGTGCAGGCAAAAGCGCATTATACTACGCTTCCCGAACGCACATTCGCAAGGAGAGAAAGATGTATAAACATTTGGTGGTGGCCGTGGACGGCAGCGCAACTTCGGTTAATGCATTGGAACACGCCTGCCGCGTAGCCGTTGCAGGTAATGCCGTACTGACTTTGGTACACGTTGCCAATCCGGCCGAATATATGGCGCTGGCGCCCGAGTTTCTCAATAAAGAAAGCTACGAAGAAGCCGCAGTGGAAGGCGGCCACGCCGTGCTGCAACAGGCCGTAGAGCTGGCCAAAGCGCAAGGCATTGCCGAGCCGAAAACCCATCTTCTGGTTGCCAACAAAGGCGCGCGCGAAATGGCGCAGGAGTTGGTAGATTACGCCGACAGCCAAGGCGCAGATTTGCTGGTACTCGGTACGCACGGCCGCACTGGTCTGATGCACCTTTTGATGGGCAGCTTCGCCGAAACCGTAATGCGTCAGAGCCATCTGCCGCTGCTGATTATCCGCAGCAAACCCGAAGGCGAAGCTTGATGCCGTTGCCGGCGTGAAAAATAAATGATCAGGCCGTCTGAAAACAGAAGTTGGTGTTTTCAGAGGGCCTTTTTTGATGTTGATTTGTATGTTTTGCTTAAATAATTGATTTTAAAGGATTCTTTTCGATAAACAGGCATTGTTATACTTGTGCCGACCTGAGTATCTCGCCGTTTGTTTCAAACAAACTGGCTAAACCCAAACTATTCTATCCGATAGAACAGCTAAGTAGGTTGGATTGGAGCGAAGCGCAAACCCAACAAACCAAATAAGTTCGCTGTTTGTGATGTTGGGTTTGCGCTTCGCTTCAACCCAACCTACATATTTCTGCCAAATCCAACTTGCAAACTTATTTCCATCAGCAACAAAATCCCCTCTCCCGCTTGCGGGGGAGGGCTAGGGTGGGGGCGGCTTGAAAAGCCGATAGACTTCAAATTTCAAGTAAATACAGCAAGCACAATGCCGTCTGAAAACACGTTTTCCAAATAAAACGCACTTTTCAGACGGCATTTTTCAACCTGCAAAAACTTCACTGATTTCTCTTCGCCAGATAAAACAACTCCGCCATTGCCGCCAGCCGTAGCGTATCGTTGCCGAAACGCTCGCTTTCAATGCCGCGCAGAAAAGCGATTTTTTTGGCCGTGCGATGCAGCTGGTGTACGGTTTCGGCGGGTAAACGCGTTTCGTGCGCCTGCCACGCAGCGACGGTTTCAGCCATCAGGCCGCGCCGTTTCAGCCACGTTACGCTTGATTGCAGATAGCAGAGCCAATCGCGGATACGGCAGTTTTCCAAGCTCATAGCTTCGGCCGGGTCGTCTTCAAAATCAATAAAACCGATTTCGCCCGTATCGGTGCGGATAATATTGCGTACAAACGCTTGGCTCAGATAGCCGCCTTTTTCGTGTACCGCCAAAACGGCGTTCAAACCGTCGCACCAAGCGGCCACAGGATCGGCGGCGTGTTCCAGCTCGGTCAGCAGCGTTACATCGCCCAAATGGGAAAACATCAGCCCGCCGTTTTGCCGCGCGAGCAGGCGCGGCGCAGGAATATCCAGCGCGGCCAGCGCATTCAGGCGGCGTGCCTCAATATCCAAAGCCTGCTGGCCGCCCAAATTCGGCACGGGCTGCAATGCACCCAGTTTCAGACGGCGCGACAGCACGCCCAACAGTTTGTAGCGCCATTGCGGCACGGTTTTGCCCACGCGCCGCACCCACACTTTTTCGCCGTTGTCTAAAATATGCGGTGCAATCGTACCGCTTTGCTGCGGCAGAATACGGGCAAGAGCGGCGGCGTAATCGGTCATCATTGTGTTCCGTTGAACAAGCAAAACGGCTATTTTACCCGATTGGCAGCAAAACTGCTTTGCTGTTTGCAGCAAACGGCAGGCCGTCTGAAAAGAGAAGGAGGGCGGAACGGCGGTTTCGCCCCAATAAACGGAAAACTTAATTTCATTTAAATTCATTTGCTTGATTATTTTTATACAAAAAAATTGCAAACAGGGCTTGCCAGATTTTCAGACGGCCTGTATAGTTCGGTTTTCTTGATTCACGGCACTAAACGAAGCGCAGTGAGGCACGCACCCGTAGCTCAGTTGGATAGAGTATCTGGCTACGAACCAGAGGGTCGGGCGTTCGAATCGCTCCGGGTGCGCCAAAAATTTATCCGCGCCCATCGTCTAGCGGTTAGGACATCGCCCTTTCACGGCGGTAACCGGGGTTCGATTCCCCGTAGGCGTGCCAGATTTAACGCTCTGCTTCTTTGAAGCAGGGCGTTTTTCATTTTACGGTACAGAATTTCCGGTAATGTGCCTGCAAACCGATTAGGTGGCGGTTTTATTTCGGAAAAATGCCGCCATCTCGGACAGATATTGTTAAAAGCCGTGGGCAAAACACGGGAGGAAGCCGATGTTTCAAAGCGTTCATATATTGACGGGCGAAGTGCTGTTTTCACAGCCGCCGCAAAGCCGGGCCGAATTTTCAGACGGCCTTGCTGCGCTGCGTGCCGAACAGCAGGCGTTTGCGCGTTTGCCGGTAACGGGCAGAACGGCGCTGTTGCTGCAATTTGCCGAACGTTTGTCGCAAAACCGCGAAGATTTGGCAAAAATGGTGTGCGAAGAAGTCGGCCGCTGTTTGCGCGAATGCCTGGCGGAGTTGGATAAATCGGTCGAGCTGATTCGTTATTATGCCCACCTTGCGCCCGAATTGCTGGCGCACAAAACCATTGCCACGCAAGCCAGTCTGAGCCAAGTGCGTTTCGAGCCTTTGGGTGTGGTGCTGGCGGTAATGCCGTGGAACTATCCCGTTTGGCAGGTGTTGCGCTTTGCCGTACCGGCTTTGTGCGCCGGAAATGCCTGTATGGTCAAGCCCGCGCCGTCTGTGGCGCGGGTAAGTAAAGCCTTGTTGGATTTGGCAGACGGTTTGCCGCTGCGTGCTGCTTGGCTGGCACACGAAGATACCGAAGCGGCCGTGGCGGCCTGCGATGCTTTGGCGTTTACCGGCTCGACCGAAACCGGGCGGCATTTGGCCGCACTGGCCGGCCGTTATTTGAAAAAATCGGTTTTGGAGCTGGGCGGCAGTAATGCGTTTATCGTTTTGCCCGATGCGGATTTGGCTCAGGCAGCCAAAGATGCTTGTTATTCGCGTTTCCGTGATGCAGGCCAGTCGTGCAATGCCGCCAAGCGGATTATTGTGGCAGACGAAATCGCCGAGCCGTTTATCGAATTGTTTTTAAACGAATGTGCCAAGTTGAAAACAGGCAATCCGATGTCGGACGAAACCACGTTGGCTTCGTTGCACAGCAGCGCGTTGCGCGGGCGCGTACACGAGCAAGTATGCGATGCGGCGGAGAACGGCGCGGAAGTTTTGTGCGGCGGCTTTATTCCCGAAGGCGCAGGCCATTTTTATCCGGCAACCGTTTTGGACAAGGTTTCGCCTGAATGCCGCGTGTATCACGAAGAAGTGTTCGGGCCGGTGGCAGTGTTGCTGCGCGCGCGCGATGCAGACCACGCATTGGCGCTGGCAAACGATAATCCTTTCGGCCTCGGCGCGAGTATTTACAGTGCAGATGAAGCGGCGGCTTGGCGTTATGCCGAGCGTTTGGAAACCGGCGCAGTGTTTATCAACCGCCATACCAGCAGCGATTTGCGTTTGCCGTTCGGCGGTGTGAAAGCGTCGGGTTACGGCCGCGAGCTGTCGGAATTCGGGCTTTATGAGTTTGTAAACGTAAAATCGTATTGGCAGAAATAGCCCCCCGGCTTTTTACGGATTTCGTTGGTTTTCAGACGGCCTTGAAAGCCGCTTAACGGTAAGGCCGTCTGAAAAAAGGAAGAAAAATGAATTTGAAACCTTGGTTTGACGAGGCTTTGTCGCCGAAATGGGCGCATAAAGCCGATGTGTACAGCCGCCTGATGCGTGCCGACAAGCCCATCGGTACGCTGTTGCTGCTGTGGCCGACTTATTGGGCTTTGTGGATTGCTTCGGGCGGTTTTCCCGATTGGCATATTCTGCTGGCGTTTACTTTCGGCACGTTTCTGATGCGCAGCGCCGGTTGTGTAATCAATGATTATGCCGACCGCCATTTTGACGGCGAAGTCGAGCGTACCAAAAACCGGCCGTTTGCGCGCGGCGAAGTGGGCGAGGGCGAGGCATTGAAACTGGCGGCGGTGCTGTGTCTGCTTGCTGCGCTTTGCTTGTTACCGCTCAACGGCTTAACGTGGCTGATGAGTCTGCCTGCGCTCTTTTTGGCGGCCAGTTATCCGTTTATGAAACGCTTTTTTCCGCTGCCGCAGCTGTATTTGGGCTTGGCATTTTCGTTCGGAATACCGATGGCTTTTGCCGCCGTGCAAAACGAAGTACCTGCTCTGGCGTGGCTGCTGTTTGCGGCAAACGGCCTGTGGACGCTGGCTTACGACACCATTTACGCAATGGCGGATAAGGAAGACGATCTGAAAATCGGTATTAAAACATCGGCGATTACGTTCGGCGACAAAGACGCAGAAGCCGCAATGGCCTGTCATTTGGCATTCAGCGCATTGATGGCGGTTGTCGGCATTATCATCGGCGCGAGCGCGTATTATTGGCTGGTGCTGCCTTTGGTTGTGTTTTGGCAGTGGCGGCAATACCGCGCCATTCAAACGCGCGACCGAAATGTCTGTTTCCGTACTTTTCTGCAAAACAACCGCATCGGTGCGGCTTGGTTTGTCGGCATTGTATTGAATTATTGGTGGGGTTAAGGCGGACAGGCCGTCTGAAAACACGGCAAAACGGCTGCAATCGGAACGGATTGCAGCCGTTTTTGATGATTAAAAACCTTAAAACGCCAAAACTGCCGTAACATTTTGTTCGGTTTGTCCGGCCAATTCTTTCAGAGTAATGCCGTGCAGAGCAGCTGTGATTTCGGCGATTTTCCGTATATTTTCCGGCGTGTTCACCGCATTTTTCAGCATAAACGGGCTGTCTGTTTCCAGGACAATATCTTGTGGCGGCAGCTCGGCAGCGGCGCGGCGGATTTTCTTGGCATTCGGGTTCAACAGCAGCGAACCGATGCCGATTTTGAAACCGAGCCGGGTAAATGCGCGCGCCTCTTCCAAACTGCCGGAAAAAGCGTGGGCAAAGCCGCCGTACCGGAATTTTGCTTCTTTCAGCAGCCGGACTGTGTCTTGCGCCGCGCCGACGTGGTGCAGAATCAGCGGCCTGCCGAATTCCGCGGCCAAACGGATATGCCCGGAAAAGGTTTGCCGCTGACGTTCGCGCTCCGTTTCATCGCGGCTGCGCAGATAATCCAAACCGGTTTCGCCTACCAAAGCGTGCGGATATTCGGCGAGCCAATCGGCGAGTTGAGTAAAACTTTGCTTGTCTGCCGTATCGGCAAACCAAGGATGAATGCCGAATGCAGGACGGATATTGGGAGCGTTCAGTGCGGCCACAGCCGGCCAATCGCTTTGTTCGGCGGAAGGAACGATAAAGCGGTGTACGCCTGCGGCTTCGGCTTGCTGCAAAACGGCGTTCAGTTGGGAAGCGAGTTGCGGATCGGCAAGGTGGACGTGGGTATCGGTAAAGTGCGACATAGAAAGCGGTTTTCGGCAAAAGGCCGTCTGAAAAGCGAAGGTACAGAAAGTCTTCGGTTTCAGACGGCCTCAATGATCGGAATGCGTTACAGTGCGGCCAAACGTTCTTGGCTCGGCGCGAAATAATAGGCGCTGCGTTTCACCGTACTCAGGTGTTTCAGCAGCAGATCGGTTTTGCCGTCGGCCTCGCCGAACATCATCAGAAGCTGCTGCTCGATATTGTGCAGACGGGCGCAATAAGCGATAAACATCAGGCCGTGTTCGCCCGATACTTTGCCGAAAGGCAGGCTGCGGCGGACGATTTTCAAACCCGCGCCGTTTTCTTTGATATTGGTACGGTTCAGATGCGAATCATCCAAACGGTCGGCGCGTGCAAATTCAATATTGTCTTCCTTGCTGCGGCCGATGCAGGCTTCTTGTTCGGGGACGCTGATGCGGTTCCATTTGTCCAAATCGTGCAGATATTTTTGCAGCACGATGTAGCTGCCGCCTGCATCTGCGCCTTCGGCAATAACGCCGACCGCCGCTACGTTTTCATCGCCCTGCGGATTTTCCGTGCCGTCCACAAAGCCTTCGACACCGCGCTCTTGCGGCAGGCGGAAACCGGCTTCCTCGTGTTCTACGCTGATGCTGCTGCCGAATGCGGCCAGCACGGCTTCGGCCAGCTTGTAGTTTACACCGTGGTTCAGCGATTGGATGTGGAACATCAAATCCGCTTGTGTGGCCGGACACAAACCGCTGCCCAGTGCGCGGAAGGGCTTGATTTCCCGACCTTCGTCTGCGTGATTGAGGCTTTGCCAGAGTTCCGCGCCGAAGGCAATCGTCAGCCCTAAATCGCTGTCCGGAAAACGTGCCTGAAAATCCTGCAACAGCGCCAAACTTTCGCGGCAGGCTGCGGCAATGCGGCTGCGGTCGGCAACGGTGGCCTCGATAAACAGACCGGCGGTGCAGTGGTCGGGAATAATGGCGGTTTGCGGTGTGTTCATTGCACGGTTCTCCTATCATTGAAGCGGCGTATTATAGCGGTTTTACAGGGAATTTTCAGGCTTGTTTTTAAGGAACTGAACGGCATTCGGCTTCGATTGAGCTGCTGTTTTCAGACGGCCTGAAACCGAGAAACAAGGCATAAGGCCGTCTGAAAAAAAGCGTTTTTACTGCGGAGCAGGTTTTCCTGATTTTATTGTTCCCGTTTTTGCTGCTGTGTTGGTTTTTCTCTCGGAAATTCAGGCAACTGAGCGGATTGGGCAGAAAAGCAGGCAAATACGGACGGGCGGCAATCGGGCTGCGATTGAAAACGCCGTGCTACAATGGCAGGCTTTTTTCAGTTGATGCTGTTTTATGAAACCGATGATGATAATGACGGCTGCTTTGTTGATGCAGCCTTTGTGTTATTTATTATGGCGGGCATTGCGCTGGCAGTTCGGCTGGAGCAAGCAGGCGGCTTGGGCTGTATTTTTGCTCGGAAATGGTTTGCTGCTGGCAGCGTGGGGCGGCTGGCATACGGCTGTCCGTCTGATTGCCGCTTGGTTGGTATTGCTGCTGTATATCGGTTTTACGGCATTCGGTGTTTGGCTGTTGTACCGCTTATTGCACAACCGCATTCCGCCTTTGCGTTTACGCAGATTGCTGCGTTTGATTGCGCCTTTGAGTGTGGCGGTGTGGTTTGCCGTGTCGGTTTATAATGCGTACACGCCGGTGGTGCGCCATTACAGCATTACGGTGAGCAAGCCGCTGGCGCAGCCGCTGCGGATTGCGGCGGCTTCGGATTTGCATCTCGGACGTTTGGTCGGTGCGCGGCAGTTAGACAAACTGGCGGAAATTGTGGCAGCGGAAAAGCCCGATGTGATTGTATTGCCGGGAGATTTGATGGACGACAATGTCGATGCCTATCTGGCGGAAAATATGCAGCCGCATCTGGCTGAATTGCGCGCGCCTTTGGGTGTGTATGCCACAATGGGCAACCACGATTTGTTCGGTGATGAAGTGCGTATCCGTGCCGCTTTGCAGGCGGCAGGTATCCGTGTTTTGGACGACGAAGTGGTGGAAATCGGCGGAGCATTCAGTATTATCGGCCGCCCCGATGATTTGGATAAGCAGCGCTTGCCGGTTGAAGAACTGTTGGCCAAAGCCGATTTAGGAAAGCCTGTTATTTTGCTCGACCACCGCCCGAGCGGTATTGCCCATCATTCGACTTTGCCTGTCGATATTCAGTTTTCCGGACACGCTCATAACGGGCAGGTGCTTCCGGCCAATTTGATCGTCCGCGCATTAAACCGCCTGCATTACGGTTCCGAAATGATTGGAAACGGCCATTTTTTTGTTACTTCGGGCTACGGTTTCTGGGGCGTTCCTTTCCGCTTGGGCTCGCAGGCGGAGGTGATGATTGTAGATGTGAAAGGATTGTGATGCGGCGGCAGGTTTGCTGAACTGCCGATGATAAAAGGCCGTCTGAAAAATATCTCTTTATTTCAAAGGATATTTTTCAGACGGCCTTTGCCGTTTAAAGCTTATTCGGCAGCAGTTTCAGGTGTTTCGGCTGCGTTATCGGCAGCAGGTGCAGCAGCTTCGGCTGCTTTTTCTGCCTGTTTGGCTGCTTGGCGTTCTAAAGCTTCTTTGACTGCCGGATGTTGTGCGGCAATTTTCTGCTCTTCTTCGCTGACTTCGCCTTTGAAGCGGTTGTTCAAATCAAAGCGTTTGCCGCCGCGTGCCAAAGCTTTCAGATAGCGCGGACGGCGGCAGTGGTTGGCCAGCACGCGGGCGATCAGTGCGGCATCGTATTGTGGCAGTGCGGCAACCAAATCTTGGTCGATGCCCAATGCCAGCGGTTTGAAGCGTTTGAACACGTCGTACTT
The DNA here is from genome assembly GCA_030532645.1 of Neisseria sp. Taxonomy (GTDB): domain Bacteria; phylum Pseudomonadota; class Gammaproteobacteria; order Burkholderiales; family Neisseriaceae; genus Neisseria. The sequence continues at coordinate 29,350 of JAUNKU010000004.1, forward strand.
GCCGTAGATATGGTCGGCAATCATATCGGTTTGCTTTTTCTTGCTCATGGTTTGCACAGCGGATTTCAGTGCTGCGCCCAAAGCGGTTTCTTGTGTCATCTGCGGTTTTCCTTAGTGGTCGGACGGATAAAGCAGCCCGGCTGCATTTGGGCGGCATTGTAGCCCAAAATCAGGGTTGGGGTTAAGTTTTTTATTTGCACTTTGAGCCGCCGTTGCTTCGCCGTCTGAAAAAAGGCATTTTTTCCTTTCATCAGTGCCGGATTTTCAGACGGCATTCGCGCAGATGAAATGTTATGCCGCTGCTTCGGCCAGCAGTTCGGCTGCGTGTTTCAGCGTGGTTTCGGTAATTTTCTCGCCGCCGAGCATACGGGCGATTTCACTGATACGGCCGTCGGCTTCCAAAATGCTGATGCTGCTGACGGTTTGCTCGCCTTCGCTGTGTTTGTGTACCTGCCAGTGGTTTTCACCGCAGGCGGCTACTTGCGGCAAATGGGTAACGGCCAGCACTTGGTGTTGCGCGCCCAGAGCGCGGAGTGCTTTGCCGACGGTTTCGGCTACGCCGCCGCCGATACCGGTATCCACTTCATCGAAAATCAGCGTCGGCACTTGCGTATAACGGCTGGTAACCACTTGCAAGGCAAGGCTGATGCGAGCCAATTCGCCGCCCGAAGCAACCTTGTTCAAAGGGCGCAGCGGTGTTCCTTTATTGGCGGCAACTTGGTATTGTACTTGCTCGATACCGTGTGCGGTTGGCGATGCCGGCAGCAGTTCGATGTGGAATTTGGCGCCTTTCATTGCCAATTCCTGCATCCGTTCGGCGGTTTCTCCGGCCAGTTGAGCCGCTGCTTGATGGCGTTGTGCCGACAATTTCCGCGCGGCTTCCATATAGATTTGCTCGTTTTGGAGGGCGGCGGCTTCTAGGCTTTCCAAATCGGCAGCGGCTTCCAGCTGGTGCAGGGCATTTTCCAGTTCTTGCAGCTTGGCAGGTAACTCTTGCGGTTCGATACGGTATTTGCGCGCCATACTCATCAGCTCGCTCATACGTTCTTCCTGATCGGCCAGCTCGCGCGGATCGATTTCGGTTTTTCCGGCTACGCTGCGCAGATTGGACGAAGCTTCGCTCAATTCGGCTTCGGCGGCAGCCAAGCGGTCGAGTGCTTCGGCAAACAGCGGCTCAATGTCGCTGAGTTCCTCCAATAATTTTTGGCAACGGTAAATCTGCGTTTGCAAGCCGTCGTCGCCGTTGATGATGTCGTCGCCGCGATGGGAGGCTTCCAAGAGTTCGGCAGCGTGAGCCAGTGTATCGTAGCTTTCGCTAAGGTTTTCCCACTCTCCGGCAACGGGATTCAGACGGCCTAATTCATTGTATTGCCATTCCAAACGCTCGCGCTCGATTTGATTTTGCTCGCCTTGTTCGCGTGCTTCGTCCAGTGCTTTGACGCTTTGCTGCCAAGCCTGATAAGCAGATTTGACGGCTTCCAGCAGCCCGCCGTTACCGGCGAATGCGTCTAAAAGCTCGCGCTGGGCGGCTTCTTGGTTGAGCGAGTGGTGGGCGTTTTGGCCGTGAATATCGATAAGTTTGCTGCCGATGTGTTTCAGCTGCGCCAGCGTTGCGGCCTGATTGTTGATGAAACTACGGCTTTTGCCTTTTGCATCGATAATGCGGCGGACGGAAAGCTCTTCGGCATCATCGGCCAGCAAACCTTGTTCGCGCAATTCTGCTTTCAGCTGCGGTTGGCGGCTGATGTCGAACAGGGCGGAAAGCTGCGCTTCCTTTGCGCCGCTGCGTACTTGGCTGTAATCGGCTTTGTCGCCCAACAGCAGACCGATGGCATCGAGTGTAATCGATTTACCTGCGCCGGTTTCGCCGGTCAGCACGGTAAAACCGGATTGGAAATCCAGATTTAAACGGTCCACAATCACAAAATCATTCAGCGACAAGGTGAGCAGCATAATTTTTCCTAAGAAAATCGGAGTGTGTTTAGATTTTTTAAATTTTAACTAAGATTTTTCGTAGTTTCAATATATATTTTCTTAGCTGGATTGTAAATTTCAGGCTTTGGGGTAGGAAAATTTTAGCGGGAAGGTGTAATCGGAACGAGTTGCTCGCCCCAATGCAGTTTTTGACGCAGGGTTTTGTAGTATTGATAATCGCTCGGATGCAGTACGCGCAGGGCGTTGCGGTAGCGGCGGATACGGATATTGTCGCCGCTGGCGATGTCCATATAAGATTGGCCGTCAAAATGCACGCGTGCGTCGCCGGCTTTGGTAATGATGACATCGATTTCGCAGGTGTCGGCAATGGCTATCGGGCGGTTGGTCATCGATTGCGGGCAAATCGGTACCAGAGTAAAGGCGCGCAGGCTGGCTTGCAGAATCGGGCCGCCGGCGGCGAGAGAATAGGCGGTTGAGCCTGTGGGGGTGGAAATAATCAGGCCGTCTGAACGTTGGGTATAGACAAATTCCCGATCGATAAATACTTCGAATTCAATCATTTGTCCTGCGCCGCCGCGTGAAATGACAACGTCGTTCAAGGCGAGGGACTGATGGATTTTTTGGCCGTTGCGTACCAGCTGGGTTTCCAACAGAATGCGTTCTTCGCGGCGGCTTTTGCCGGTAAGCATACCGCCGATTTCCTGCAACATTTTTTCGCGCGGCACTTGGGTCAGAAAGCCCAAATGGCCTTGGTTTACACCGATTAAGGGAATGCGGAACGGAGCAACCAGACGCGCTACGGAAAGAAACGTACCGTCGCCGCCGAGTACAATCACCAAATCGCAGAGTTTGCCGAATTCGTCTTTCCGGCACACGCGCATCAGCGGCAAATCGCTTTCCTGAACAATGCCGTCCGTTACCGCTTCTTCGTCCAAGAAAATATCGATTTTATTGGCCGACAGAAACTGCACCAATTCGTGCAGGCAGGATTCGATGTGCGGCGTTTGCGGACGGCAGACGATGCCGATGTATTTGTATTGACTGATTGGGCTGATCATAATCAGGCTCGTGTCGGGCGGTTAAAGGCCGTCTGAAAACCGGCTCTGGCGTAAAAGCAGCAAAACGGGCAGACGGTCGGGAAAGGCTGCCGTTTTTCAGACGGCTTCGGTTCGGCGTTTGCGCCAGCGCTTGAACTTGACGGCGTATCCGGCCAGTGCAGGCAGGGCAGCGAGGGCGGATTTGAACGGCCAAGCGGCGTACCACGGCATATCGGCAACGCTTTCTGTGCTTAATGCCTCAGCAATCGTGCCGTCTACAGACATACCGCCGACAGCCAGCCAGTCCAAAAACGGCCACCAGCAGGCGGCGAATGCGCCGAGAAACAGCGGCCATACCCAGCGGTGCAGGTTGCGCAGCCACAGAACGAACAATACCAAGGCGGCAAGCAGATTCAGGGCGCCGATTAACAGCGCAGTCTGCCCCGGCGCGCCGAGGTAGGCAGCGGCAAAATAGCAAAATGCCGCCCAAACCAGCGCCAAAACGGCCATAATCAGTTCTTCGGGGCGTTTGAACATAGATGCTTCCTTGGTTTTTGCAGGGTAGAATAGGCGCAGAATATAGCGCGTTGCCGTTCGGCTGGCAAGAATGCTGAGTTTAAGTATCAGTAAACAAAACACTTTTGCGGCGTGCTTGGCTGCAACAGCGATTAAATAAGAGGGAAAAAATGAAACATCTGGCGAAATTTCTGAAAAAAGCTTCTTCCGTATTAAACCGTTTGGATGCTTGGCTGCCGCCGGAAACGGCCGAGCCGGATTGGACGGCGGTGGCCTACCGCTGGCAGAGGGTCGGCAACAAAGGCATTTTGGAGAGCCTGCCGCGGCCGCATACTTTTCCGTTGAGCCGTTTGGCGGCGGTGGACAAGCAAACCGCGAAATTGGTACGCAATACCGAGCAGTTTCTGGCCGGCCGTCCGGCAAACAATGTGTTGCTAAGCGGCGCGCGCGGTACGGGGAAATCCTCGCTGGTCAAGGCGTTGCTACACGAATATGCGGCTCGCGGCCTGCGCCTGGTTGAAGTGGATAAAAGCGATTTGCTGACCTTGCCCGCGCTGTTGGCAATGCTGGTAAACCGTCCGGAAAAATTCATTGTGTTTTGCGACGATTTGTCGTTTGAAGAGGGCGAAGACGGCTATAAAGCCTTGAAAACCGTGTTGGACGGCGGTTTGTCGCAGCGTGCGGAAAACGTGTTGGTGTATGCCACTTCCAACCGCCGCCATTTGATGCCGGAATATATGGACGAAAATTTGGGCAAACCGAATGCGCGCGGCGAAGTGCATCCGAAAGAGGCGGTGGAAGAGAAAGTGTCGCTGTCCGACCGCTTCGGCTTATGGCTGAGTTTTTATCCGTTCGGGCAAGAGGAATATTTGCAGGCGGTACAAAACTGGCTGGAACATTTCGGCCTGCCGTATGACGAAACTGCCGAAAAAGCCGCTTTGAAATGGTCGCTGATGCGTTCCGGCCGCTCCGGCCGTGTGGCGTGGCAGTTTGCCAGCGATTGGGCAGGGCGTTTGCCGCAAGAGCGGATTGTGGAGTAAGCAAGGCCGTCTGAAAAATAAACTGCGCTTCAAAAGCCGGACATCTTATCCGACTTTGGGAGAGGCAGTGCAAAACAGGGCGCTTTCTCCGGTTAAGCTGCATATTTTCAGACGGCCTTGTGCCGTCTGTTTTGCCGTTCGGTGGTACAATGCGGCGGTTTGTATAAGGAAAAACAATGTTTACAGGAATTGTGCAGGGTTTGGGCGAAATTACGGCGGTTGAAGGCGACGAACATTTCCGCAGCCACACCGTCCGCCTGCCCGAAGCGTGGACGCAGGGTTTGGAAACCGGCGCATCGGTGGCGCACAACGGCTGCTGCCTGACGGTAACCGAAATCAAGGGCGATGAAGTGCGCTTTGATTTGATGGGCGAAACGTTGGCGAAAACCAATTTAGGCCGTCTGAAAAGTGGCGACAAGGTCAATATCGAGCGTGCGGCGCGTTTCGGCGACGAAATCGGCGGCCACGTAATGAGCGGCCATATTATGACGACTACGGAAATTGTCCGTATCGAGCAAAACGGCCGCAATCATACGGTTTGGCTGGCCTTGCCCGAGTGCGCCGCGCCTTATGTGTTCAGCAAAGGCTTTGTCGGTTTGGACGGTTGCAGTCTGACGGTGGGCGAAGTGAAAGACGGCGCGTTTAATGTGCACTTAATTCCCGAAACTTTGGAGCGTACGCTGTTCGGCTCGCGCCAAGCCGGCGATGTAGTGAACTTGGAAATCGACGCGCACACGCAGGCAGTGGTGGACACTGTGGCGCGCGTAATGGCGCAGAAAAACGAAGAATAAATGTTACAGGCCGTCTGAAAAATTAAGTTATGCCGTAGGTTGGGTCGCAGCGTAAGCGCAAACCCAACCTGCATTCAATACTTTTCAGACGGCCTCGATCAAGGAAATCAAACCATGAAAATCTCAACCATTCCTGAAATTCTGGCCGACATCAAAGCCGGCAAAATGGTGATTATCACCGATGCGGAAGACCGCGAAAACGAAGGCGATTTGGTGATGGCGGCGCAGTTTGTTACGCCCGAAGCCATCAATTTTATGATCAAACACGCACGCGGCTTGGTCTGCCTGCCGATGAACGACGAGTTGGTCGACCGCCTGCGCCTGCCGCAGATGACGCAGAAAAACGGCGCGCAATACGGTACGAATTTCACCGTTTCCATTGAAGCGGCGCACGGCATTTCCACCGGTATTTCCGCCGCCGACCGCGCTTTGACTATTCAAACCGCCGTATCGCCGACGGTAAAAGCCGAAGACATCGTGCAGCCCGGCCATATTTTCCCGCTGCGTTCGCAAAAAGGCGGCGTATTGGTGCGTGCAGGGCATACCGAAGCGGCGGTGGATTTGGCGCAGATGAGCGGTCTGATTCCGGCCGGCGTGATTTGCGAAATTCTGAACGACGACGGTACGATGGCGCGTATGCCCGAATTGATGAAGTTCGCCGAAGAACACGGCCTGAAAATCGGCACGATTGCCGATATGATTGAATACCGCAGCCGTACCGAGAGCCTGTTGGAAGAAATGGGCGATACGGCCATTCAAACCCCTTGGGGCGAATTCCGCCAGCACGTTTATGTGGACAAATTGTCGGGCGAAACGCATTTGGCGCTGGTTAAAGGCGAAATTTCTCCGGAAAAAGAAACTTTGGTGCGTGTACACGAGCCGTTTTCTGCGATGGACTTTCTGCAAGCCGATCCGAACCATTCTTGGCCACTGCCGAAAGCTTTGGAGCATATCCAAGCCGCCGATGCCGGTGTGATTATTCTGTTGCACCGTACAGAAGACGGCAGCGCTTTGCTTGACCGGACTTTGCCGAAAAATGCGTTCCAAGTGAAAAAGTGGGATAAAAAAACCTATGGCATCGGCGCGCAAATCCTCGCCGGTTTGAATGTGCAGAAAATGCGCGTAATGGGCAAACCTTCATCAATGAACGGCTTAACCGGCTTCGGTTTGGAAGTGTCGGGATTTGAAGAAGCGGCGAAGTAGGGCATTTTTCGGGTGGGGCGTATTTTGCCGTGCTGAGTCAAAGCAGAAAAAACAGTTGTGAATTGAAGTGCAATTTACGCCGAATAACTACCGTCATACTCGGGCTTGACCCGAGTATCTCCCCCATTTAACCGTTCGGAAAGTAACAGAAAATCAAGCGGAGGAGATACTCAGGCCAAACCCGAGTATGACGGTGATAAGGAATGACGGTGTTTTAAGGTTGTTTTGAGCATTTTCAGTTTCCGGTTTCACGAAAACAGTTTCATAGAAAACCGCATTTTTCAGACGGCCTTGCCATACAGAATGATGCAGCAACGCCGTCTGAAAACGGCGGTTTTGAAGGTAAAAATCCAAGTAAATTAAGAAAACAAAGGGGAAAATGAATGGGTGGACGCGCTGAAAAATATGCGGCTCCGCTTTTGATTGTCGGCTGCGTGGTGTTCGGTTTGGGCAGTCTGATTGTGAAATTCCTGCCCTTGGGTTCGTATGCCGTAGCCTTTTGGCGGCTGTTTGTGGCGGCGTTTATTTTTTGGGGTTTGTCGCGCTTTTTTGCACAAAAAATGCCGAAACAGCGCAAAGCCGTCAAGCTGGCTTTGATGTCGGGCGCTTTGCTCGGTTTGGACTTGGCTTTGTGGCACGAAAGTGTACACGCGGTCGGGCCGGGGATTTCCACGTTGCTCAACAGCTTGCAGATTTTCTTTTTGTCGGCAGTCGGCTTTTTCGTATTCGGCGAACGGCTGACGAAAATTCAGACGGCCAGTTTGGGAATGGCGGTAGCCGGTGTGGCGATGATTGCCAGCCCCGAGTTCGGCCATAACGGCAATGCGGCTTGGGGCTTTGTCAGCGGCATTGTGTCGGGCGGAATGCTGGCTTTGTCGATGGTGTTTATCCGCGAAACGCACAAAGTGGAAAACGTGCCGCTGTTTCCGATGATGTTGCTGGTGAGTTTGGGCGGTATGGTGTTTCTGCTGCCGCTGACGCTGTTTCTGGATTGGGGCAATATTGTGCCGCAAACTTGGGAGCAGTGGGGCTTGATTTTGATTTACGGCGCAGTGATGCAGTGCTTCGCTTGGGGCTTGATTGCTTATGCCGTGCCGCTGCTGTCGCTGTCGGTAACCGGTTTGTTGCTGTTGAGCGAACCGGTGGCCGCGCTGCTGATTGATTATTTCTGGCTCGACAAACCGATAAATGCGGTGCAATGGACGGGGGCTTTGCTGACGTTAGCAGCGATTTACCTCGGCTCGCAAAATGCAAAAGGGCATTGATGCGGAAAGGCCGTCTGAAAACCTTGATCTTTCAGACGGCCTTGCTGTATCGGATCGGCGGCTGCGGCAGGTTTAATGGTTGTCGTTGTCGTTATGCTGCCCGGGCAGATGCGTGTGTTTGCGCATCGTGTGGTAAATATGGCTGCCGAGATTGGCGGTTACGGTAACAAACAAGCCCAAGCCGACCAAGATGAAGCCGATGGTAAACAGCTTGCCTGCCGGTGTGTGCGGCGCGAAATCGCCGTAGCCGACCGTAGAGAGCGTAATCACGGCGAAGTAAAACGAATCCAGCCAGCTCCATTTTTCAATGTGGTGGTAAAAAGCGGCCGCACCGCAAATCAGCGCAACGGTAAACGCGCCCAAGCCGTAAAACAGCAAATCGCCGAGTACCGAGCGCACAAGACGGCGGAGCGCTTGCAGAAAATGGATTTGGAAGCGGGGAAGAGGCATATAATCTCCTGTTTTGCCGCGTGTGGGTCGCGGTCTGAAAATTAAACCTGCCATTCTATAATAAAAAACGGTAAAATAGCAGTTTTGCCGCTCAGCCGTATCGATGGCAGCGGTGTTCCGAATATTTAGAGCCGTGCGCCGTATCGGTTGCGCGGCAAATCTGTTGAACTATGAATAAATTTGCACAAGCTTTATCCGCCGCGCTCGACCGCTGCATTGCCACCAAAGAAGTCAGCGAACGCGGCAATGCCGTCGGTTTTATGTACCGCGAAGAGCCGGTGTTCGAGCACGACAGCGGCTGGCGTTTTTTCAGCGGCGAAGAGAGCGACGAATACACCGATAATCCCGATAATTTTACCGTGCTCGGTATGAATGAAATCACCGAAGCCAATCCCGATGTGCTGCCTTTTCTGCAAGAGGCCGAAGGGGCGTGGGAATGGACGGAAAACGGCTTTGAAGCAGTAGCCGATTGGCAGCCGAAAGAATAAGGCTGTTGCCGGACTGTTTTTTCAGGCGGCCTTAGCTATTAAAGGCCGTCTGAAAGCAAAATATTGAAAAGGAAAGAGAAAATGAACTTTATCGAACCGAATCTGAACGGCGAGCATCTGCGTATCGGCATTGTGCAGGCACGTTTTACCAACGAAGTCGGCTCCGCAATGCTGAAAGTAGCCGAAGCCAAATTGAAAGAGCTGGGCGTTGCCGACGAAAACATTACCGCCGTAACCGT
>JAUNKU010000114.1 GCA_030532645.1 Neisseria sp.
GGACACTGCCCTTTCACGGCGGCAACCGGGGTTCGAATCCCCGTGGGCGTGCCAAATTCTAAAAAATCCGCTTGTTACCGCAAGCGGATTTTTTATTTTTAATCAATAAATTTCAATAACTTATATCGCATTGCTCAACATTCCCCCTGCTTTCTGCTTTGTGCTTTTTTTGTTTGATTTATCCTGATTTATTGGTGCAAATTTGATTTGTAACTCATTTTGGCAAGTAAATTGCCGGCGCTTTTTTCGCTAAAAATCCAATAAAACAGGGCTGATGAAAATCCAGTGCAGGTTAGAATAAACCTGCGTTCAATCGGCAGTTTTCTTGTGCAAGCGTGCCGGTTGGAACAATGAAAGGCCGTCTGAAAATGCTTATTTTCAGACGGCCTTGCTTTTTATCTGTTCAACAGAAACGGCTGGCGCTTATGCTTCTTTGGCTTGCCAAGTGTCTTTCAGGGCAACGGTACGGTTGAAAACCGGCTTGCCTTTGACGTGGTCTTTGCGGTCGGTTACGAAATAGCCCAAACGTTCAAACTGCCAGCGGCTTTCGGCTTCCAGTCCGTTTACCACGTTTTCGGCGTAAGCGGTGGTTTCGCATACCGAATCCGGATTCAGGAAGTCGGTGAACGGCAGATATTGGCCGTCTTCGCCGCGTACGGCATCGGGACGCGCTTCGGTAAACAGGCGGTCGTACAGGCGCACGGTAATCGGGGCGGCGTGTTCGGCGGATACCCAGTGAATCACGCCTTTGACTTTGCGGCCTTCCGGTTTTTTGCCCAGCGTGTCGTGGTCGATGGAGCATTTCAGTTCCACGATTTCTCCGTTTTCGTCTTTAACCACTTCGTCGCACTTGATGACATAGCTGTAACGCAGGCGTACTTCGCCGCCCGGCGTGAGACGCTGCCAGCCTTTTGGCGGATTTTCGCTGAAATCGTCGGCTTCGATGTAAATCGTTTTGGAAATCGGCACTTCGCGGCTGCCCATTTCTTCGTGATGCGGATGGAACGGCGCGCTGCGGCTTTGTGTTTTGCCTTCCTCGAAATTGGTCAGCGTTACCTTAATCGGCTTGATAACGGCCATCAGACGCGGCGAAGATTCTTCCAACTCTTCGCGGATTGCGCCTTCCAACACGCTCATATCCACCACGTTTTCCGATTTGGAAATGCCTACGCGTTTGGCAAACAGGCGCAGGCCTTCGGGGGTGTAGCCGCGGCGGCGCATACCGGAAATGGTCGGCATACGCGGATCGTCCCAGCCGGAAACGTGGCCGTCTGAAACCAGCTGGTTCAGCTTGCGTTTGGAAGTGATGGAATACAGCAGTTCCAAGCGTGAAAATTCGTATTGGTGCGGACGCACGGCCGTCGGCGCAGGAATGTTGTCCAACACCCAGTCATACAGCGGACGGTGTGCTTCGAATTCCAGTGTACACAGCGAGTGCGTGATGCCTTCGATGGCATCGGAAATGCAGTGTGTGTAGTCGTACATCGGGTAGATGCACCATTTGTCGCCGGTATTGTGGTGGTGTGCGCGGCGGATACGGTAAATCACGGGGTCGCGCATATTGATGTTGCCCGAAGCCATATCGATTTTCAGGCGCAGGGTTTTGCTGCCGTCCGGAAATTCGCCGTCGCGCATTTTGTAGAACAAATCCAGATTTTCTTCTACGCTGCGCTCGCGGTATGGGCTGTTTTTGCCCGGTTCGGTCAGCGTGCCGCGGTATTCGCGCATTTCTTCGGCAGTCAAATCATCGACATAGGCTTTGCCGTCTTTAATCAGGCCGACTGCGTAATCAAACAGCTGGTCGAAATAATTGGAGGCAAAGCGCGGCTCGCCGGCCCAATGGAAGCCCAGCCATTCCACGTCTTCTTTGATGGATTTAACGTATTCTTCGTTTTCTTTTTCGGGATTGGTGTCGTCGAAACGCAGATTGCACAAGCCGTCATATACATAAGCCAAACCGAAGTTCAGGCAGATGGATTTGGCGTGGCCGATGTGCAGATAGCCGTTCGGCTCGGGCGGGAAACGGGTTTGGATGGCAGGATGTTTGCCGCTTTTAACGTCTTCTTCAATGATGTTGCGGATAAAGTGGTTATCGGCAAATTGTTCTTTGTTCAACATAGTGTTATCTCTTGTTTGTTCGGTTTCGCGGCCGGATACGGCAAACGGGCTATTGTACCTGATTTTGCCCGTTTCTTTAAGATGGAAAACAACGGCAGGCCGTCTGAAAATTTGCTTGGCGGATTTCTGGCGAACCAAGCAGCGGCGTTTTTCAGACGGCCTCAAAATAATACCGGTTTATTTCGGCGACACCATTTCTTCCGGGCGCACCAGTTTGTCAAATTCTTCTCCGCTCAGCAAACCGAGCGCAATCGCAGTTTCACGCAAAGATTGATTGGTCTGATAAGCGGTTTTGGCAACTTTGGCGGCGTTTTCATAACCGATTTTGCGGTTCAGCGCGGTAACCAGCATCAAAGAATGGTGCAGGAAATAATCGATTTTTTCCGGTACGGGCTCGATGCCGGCGGCGCAATGCTCGTTGAAACTGTTGCAGGCATCGCCCAGCAGGCGTACGGATTGCAGCAGATTGTAGCCGATAACCGGCATATACACATTCAGCTCGAAATTGCCCGATGCGCCTGCCATTCCGATGGTTACGTCATTGCCGAATACTTGGCAGCACACCATCGTCATTGCTTCGGCCTGAGTCGGATTGACTTTGCCCGGCATAATCGATGAGCCCGGTTCGTTTTCCGGAATACGGATTTCGCCCAAGCCGCAGCGCGGGCCGGAAGCCAGCCATCTGATATCGTTGGCAATTTTATTCAAACTTGCGGCCAAGGTTTTCAATGCGCCCGAAGCAAAAACACAGGCATCGCGGCCGGCCAGAGCCTCGAATTTATTCGGTGCGGTAACAAACGGCAAACCGGTCAGCCCGGCCAATTCGGCGGCGGCTTTTTCCGCGTATTCGGGGTGGCTGTTCAGTCCCGTACCGACTGCCGTGCCGCCCAAAGGCAGTTCGTACAAGCCTTCCAGCGCGTTTTTCAGACGGCCTAAACCGTGATCGAGCTGGCTGACATAGCCGGAAAACTCCTGTCCCAGCGTCAGCGGCGTGGCATCTTGCAAATGCGTACGGCCGATTTTCACAATACCGGCAAACGCTTCGGCTTTGGCGTTCAGCGTATCGCGCAGCGTCTGCACCGCCGGAATCAGCAGGCGGTTGATTTCTACGGCGGCGGCAACGTGAATGGCGGTCGGGAAGCTGTCGTTGGTGGATTGCGCGTGATTGACGTGGTCGTTCGGGTGCACCGGCTGATAAGCCGCCAAGCCCGTGCCGGCGATTTCGTTCGCGCGGTTGGCCAGCACTTCGTTCATATTCATATTCGACTGCGTACCCGAGCCGGTTTGCCACACCACCAGCGGAAACTGGTTTTTCAGACGGCCTGCCAGCACATCGTCTGCCGCCTGCTCAATCCAATCCGCTTGTTCGGGCTGGATACGGCCGAGGGCGGCATTGGTTCGCGCCGCCGCTTTTTTAACCAAGGCCATCGCCGAAATCAAAGGCTCGGGCAGAGTTTCGCCGCCGATTTTGAAATTGTCGCGGCTGCGCTGCGTTTGCGCGCCCCAATAAGCATCGGCCGGTACGGCTACATCGCCCATTGTGTCGTGTTCGATACGGGTTTTCATTACGGTTCTCCTTAAAATCATCTTATACCGCAAATGATGATAAGGATTATTTTTTCAAGCGGCAAACACTGCAAACCTGCTTCGCTGTTTCAAACAGCTGTATCCGGCAGACAAGCGCGGAGTTGTTCGGAAAATGCGGCATTTCGGCTGAAAATACCGCCGCAAAATGACGAAGCCCTGCCGTCTTCATTGCCCCATTGCATAAAAACGTGTTTTAATAAGCCTTTATATTTTCTGACAAAGGCGGAAAAAAATGCCGCAACAGCCCATCATTTCCTCGCTGCTCGATACTGATCTGTATAAGTTCACAATGCTGCAAGTCGTGCTGCACCAATTTCCGCAAGCACACGGCGTGTACGAATTCCGCTGCCGCAACAACGACCAAACCGTTTATCCGCTGGCCGAAATCCGCCAAGATTTGGAACGCGAGCTGGATGCATTGTGCGAATTGAAATTCAGCCAAGACGAGCTGGCTTACCTGCGCGGCCTGCGTTTTATCAAAAGCGATTTTGTTGATTATTTGGAACTTTTTCAGCTCAAACGCCGCTTTGTCGAAGTATCCACTGATGAGCAAGGCCGTCTGAATATCCGTGTCGAAGGCCCGATGATTCAGGCAATGTTCTTTGAAATCTACATCTTAGCGATGGTGAACGAGCTGTATTTCCGTCGCTTGGAAAACGCCGAAGTGTTGGCCGAAGGCGAACGCCGTCTGCAAGCCAAAGCCGCGCTGCTGCAACAATATGCCGCCGCACAAAATCCCGAAGATCCGCCGTTTCTCGTTTCCGACTTCGGCACACGCCGCCGCTATACACTCCAATGGCAGGAACACGTTGTCCGCACCCTGCATCAAGCCGCGCCCGAATCGTTTCGCGGCACCAGCAACGTTTATCTCGCCAAAAAACTCGGCATCACCCCCATCGGCACAATGGCGCACGAATTTCTGCAAGCCTTCCAAGCGTTGGACGTCCGCCTGCGCGACTTCCAAAAAGCCGCACTCGAAGCTTGGGTGCACGAATATCGCGGCGACCTCGGTATCGCACTGACCGACGTGGTCGGTATGGATGCCTTCCTGCGCGATTTCGACCTTTACTTCGCCAAACTGTTCGACGGCCTACGCCACGACAGCGGCGACCCTTATATTTGGGGCGACAAAGCCTACGCGCACTACCAAAACCTCAAAATCGACAGCCGCACCAAAATGCTCACCTTTTCAGACGGCCTCAATCTGGAAAAAGCTTGGGCGCTGCACCAATATTTCAAAGACCGCTTCAAAACCAGCTTCGGCATCGGCACAAATCTAACCAACGATTTGGGCCACCAAACCCTGAATATCGTTTTAAAACTCGTAGAATGCAACGGCCAATCCGTTGCCAAAATCTCCGACAGCCCCGGCAAAACAATGACGGATAACGACACCTTCCTCGCTTATCTGCGCCAAGTATTCCAAATTCCGGATCCGCAATAAGCCCGATTGGCAGGACAATCGGAAAACAATAAGGCCGTCTGAAAATATCTGTTTTCAGACGGCCTTTGTGCTGTTTGCTGTACGCTTTTTAAAATTGGAAGCGGAGGGTTTGCATAAAATATTGATTATTTATGAAGTTTTTAAGTTACGGTGTCAAGAATATTTTGCAAGCCCGTACCTTCTGCATTTTACTGTACCAAGTATAAAAAGAAAAATCCGCCTGCAAAAGCAAACGGATTTGTCAGAATTTGGCACGCCTACGGGGAATCGAACCCCGGTTACCGCCGTGAAAGGGCGATGTCCT
>JAUNKU010000115.1 GCA_030532645.1 Neisseria sp.
AACTCAGCGTAATGGCCGCTTTCGGCCGCCGCATAAACGAACCGCGCGGAAAAACACGGCGTGCGTTTGAAGAAGTTATTGAATTTGTAGAATAAACATTCAAGCAAAAGGCCGTCTGAAAACAAGCTGCTGTTTTCAGACGGCCTTTTTACGTTTTCAAACGTATCAGCACGGCACAACGTGTATCGCCAGCCCGCCCATTGCGGTTTCGCGGTATTTCGGGTTCATATCCTTGCCGGTTTCGTACATTGTGGCGATAACTTTATCCAGCGAAACGGCGGATTTTGTACGGCGCATCAAGGCCATACGGGAGGCGTTGATGGCTTTGATGGCGGACATTGCGTTGCGCTCAATGCAGGGGACTTGCACTTGGCCGTCCACCGGGTCGCAGGTCAGGCCGAGATGGTGTTCCATCGCGATTTCGGCGGCTTCGAGAACCTGCTCCACCGTACCGCCTTGGATTTCGGTCAGACCGGCGGCCGCCATCGAGCTGGCTACGCCGGTTTCGCCTTGGCAGCCGACTTCTGCGCCGGAGATGGAGGCGTTCATTTTGTAGAGGCTGCCGATGGCGCTGCAAACCAGCATATAGCGCAAAACGGTGTCTTCATCGGCCGGTTCGATATGGCGGTTGTAATAGGCGAGTACGGCAGGGACGATGCCGCAGGCACCGTTGGTCGGTGCGGTAACCACGCGTCCGCCGGCGGCGTTTTCTTCGTTTACGGCAAAGGCGACCATATTCACCCAGTCGAACACGCGCATCGGGTCGTTCGACAAGGCCTCGCCTTTCAAAAGCGCGCGCAAACGCGGTGCGCGGCGCGGCAGACGCAGGCGGCCGGGCAGCACGCCTTCGCTGTTCAAACCGGCCTGAATGCAGTCCTGCATTACCTGCCAAATCCGTGCGGCATAGGCGCGCACTTCACTTTCGGGGCGCAACGCGCATTCGTTACGCAGCATCAGTGTGGACAAGCGCAGATTTTCGTTTTCACAGTGCTGCTGCAAATCGGCGGCGAAACGGTAAGGATAGGGCACTTTGCTGTGGCTTTCGGGGCAGTTCGGGCCATCGCAGCCAAACTCGCTCTGCCCGTTTTCAGACGGCCTTTGCGCGTCTAAAAGCTCTTGTTCGGTAACAATAAATCCGCCACCGACGGAATAATAATTTTCGCCGTACAGGCACTTGCCGTCCGCCCACGCTTCAAGGCGCATTCCGTTTTCGTGCAGCGGCAGATTGTGTTTGTGCCAGATAAAATCCTGTTCGTAATCAAAAGGCAGCGAGAGCGTGCTGTCCACCGGCAGCAGTTTTCCGCTTTTGATGCGCTCGACCAGCAACGGCAGCTCGCGCGTATCGGCCGTGTCGGGCTGCTGTCCGGCCAAACCGGCGATAATCGCGCTGTCGGTGCCGTGTCCGCGTCCGGTCAGCGAGAGCGAACCGTACACTTCGATGCGGAAACGCTCGGTTTGGTAAAGCAGGCCTTGCTCGCGCAGGGCGGTGGTAAACATCGAACCGGCTTTCATCGGGCCGACCGTGTGCGAGCTGGACGGGCCGACGCCGATTTTGAAGGTGTCGAACATACTGATCATAATCTGTACCGCTTTTTCTGAAACACTGGGGGACAAATCGCGTAGAATAACGCTCTTTTGCTGATTTAGGGAATGCCCGAGATGAAAATTATTTCCGCCAACGTGAACGGCATCCGTTCCGCGTATAAAAAAGGTTTCCACGAATACATCGCCGCTTCGGGTGCAGACATTGTCTGCGTGCAGGAACTGAAAGCGCAGGAAGCCGATTTGTCGGACGAAATGAAAGCGCCGCACGGTATGAGCGGTGTGTGGCATTGCGCCGAAAAACGCGGTTACAGCGGCGTAGCGGTTTACAGCAAGCGCAAGCCCGATTTTGTGCAGTACGGAATGGGTGTGGAAGAGTTTGACCGCGAAGGCCGCTTTGTGCGCGCCGATTTCGGCAATTTGACCGTTATTTCGCTGTATCTGCCTTCCGGCAGCAGCGCAGAAGAGCGCCAACAGGCCAAATACCGCTTTTTAGATGTGTTCTATCCGATGTTGGACGCGCTTAAAGCCGAAGGCCGCGATATGGTGATTTGTGGCGACTGGAATATCGCACACCAAAACATCGACTTGAAAAACTGGAAAGGCAACCAGAAAAATTCCGGCTTCCTGCCCGAAGAGCGCGAGTGGATCGGTAAAGTGATTTACCGCTTGGGCTGGGCGGACATCTGGCGCAAACTCTATCCCGAAATTCCCGGCTACACTTGGTGGAGCAACCGCGGCCAAGCCTATGCGAAAGATGTTGGCTGGCGGATTGACTATCAAATGGTTACGCCCGAGCTGGCCGAAAAAGCCGTGTCCGCACACGTTTACAAAGACGAAAAATTCTCTGACCACGCTCCGCTGGTGGTGGAATACGATTACCCGTTTTGATTTTCAGACGGCCGCTGATTTCACGCTCCCGTTGCGGGAAAAGGGAGCGGCTCATTTCGCTTGAAATATCTGAAAAATACAGCAAGGCCGTCTGAAAACGGCCGAGCAAACGCAAAAAGGAAGCCCGATGAACGCAGCCGATTTGGAAGATTTGGCGCTTTGGCTGATTGCCCCCGAGCAGGATTGTCCCGACTGGCTGGACATCTGGGCGGCCGCGTATCCTACTGCTTACCAAACCTTGCTCGGCGCACCGGAAAACCGGCAAGAGCAGTTGCAGGCTGCGTTTGACGGTATGCCGTCTGAAAATGCTTCAAATAATTGTTTGCCTGTTAAAAATATCGCCGTTGTCGCTTTCGGGGCAGGCGTACCGGCGTTTGCCGAATGGCTGTACCGCGCCGATATTCAAACGCGCAAATCCGTCCGCAATATCATTTTGGTTACGCCGCCGCCGGCCGGTTTTTCAGACGGCCTGTACACACACGAAGCCCTGCACGCAAGCTGTCCTTGCCGTGCCGCTTTGGTTATCGGTACGGGCAACAGCGAAGGCTACCGGCAAACCGCTGCCCGACTGGCCGCAGGTTGGAAAGCCCGATTGCTGACCGCCCCCGATTTCGGCCGCTTGAATGCCGTGTCCGGCGGCTGGGAGTGGGGAATGAAGCTGATGCAGGAAATGCTGTTAAGCGATTGAGCAAAACCTCTAAATCTTTTAAACTGCAAGGCCGTCTGAAAATCGGGTTTTCAGATGGCCTTTATGCCAACAAACGGCGGCTTTCCATTGCGGAAACCACCGCCCGTCAGCGTCATTGCGCCGCTGCAAACCGAGGAACACATTATGACCGTATCGCCTGTTGCGCTGCGCCGCCAAAGTGAGCGCAAACCGCACGCCACCGCCCAATACTGGCGCAAATGCCAAGTCGAAGAGCTGTTTGAACTGCCGTTTTTAGAGCTCGTCTATCAAGCCGCACAAATCCACCGCGAACACTTCAATCCGCAGGAAATCCAGCTTTCCACGCTGCTGTCCATCAAAACCGGCGGCTGCCCCGAAGATTGCGAATATTGTCCGCAGTCGGCGCACTACAACACCGGTTTGGAAAAAGCCAAAATGATGGACGTGGACGAAATTCTCGAAAAAGCCCAAATCGCCAAATCGCGCGGAGCCAGCCGTTTCTGTATGGGCGCGGCGTGGCGCGGACCGAAGCCGAAAGATGTAGAAACCGTTTCCGAAATCATCAAAGCCGTCAAAGGTTTGGGGCTGGAAACCTGCGGCACATTCGGTATGCTGGAAGACGGTATGGCCGAAGATTTGAAAAACGCCGGCCTCGACTACTACAACCACAATCTCGACACTGACCCCGAACGCTACAACGACATTATCCATACGCGCCAACACGAAGACCGAATGGATACGCTGGGCAAAGTGCGCGGCGCAGGCTTGAAAGTCTGCTGCGGCGGCATCGTCGGTATGAACGAAACCCGTCCCGAGCGCGCCGGCTTGATTGCCAGCCTTGCCAATCTCGACCCGCAGCCCGAAAGCGTACCGATTAACCAGCTCGTCAAAGTAGAAGGCACGCCGCTGGCCGATGCCGAAGATTTGGACTGGACAGAATTTGTCCGCACCATCGCCGTCGCCCGCATCTGTATGCCCAAAAGCTACGTCCGCCTTTCTGCCGGCCGCAGCAATATGCCCGAAGCCATGCAGGCAATGTGTTTTATGGCCGGAGCAAACTCGATTTTCTACGGCGACAAACTCTTAACCACCGAAAACCCCGAAGAAGACGGCGACCGCCTGCTGATGGAAAAACTAGACCTTTATCCGCTGCAATATCAGTCGGAGCATAGCGAACCTGAGTTTGAACCGTTAGGCAGTTGCGGCGGTGGAAGCTGCGGTTGCAGCCACTAAACCGATCACTTGTCTGTATCTGATAAAAACGGCTTTTCCGGATAAAACGGGAAAGTCGTTTTCGTATCAAGGCCGTCTGAAAAATGGCTGATTTATTTCTGTTGTTTTAGTAGATGTAGATAGTTATGTGTTAATATCTTAAAAACGTTATTGATTAAGGAAAGGAAGAGTCATGAATGGTGCAGCTTTTTTTGCCGCATTGGCTTTTGGTTTAACCTTGATCGGCGGTCTTCCCTTATTGTTTCTTGCTCTGCTTATCGGAGCTGCATGGTTTGCTTGGATGGTCTTTCGCAAACAGCCCGAACCTGAAAGCAACGGCTGGTGTCCCAGACTGCAAGAAGAACTGGAAAAAGAACGCCGACAGCAAACCTGATTACATCCCTTTCCTTATAACCTGCTTTGGTTTGGCGGGTTGTTTTTTTCATCCAGTCTTCAAACTCATCTAAGGGCAGCGCGTACACTTCCTGCACGCTCCATCCGAACCACCAAGCAATACCGGCCGCAGCACCCAATATCCGTGCTTCGGCCTCTGCTTTATTCAGCGTCTGCGTTTTGCTTTTCTTCGGTGCGAAAGACATCTTGCAAAGCATTCAAGTCGGCCAAATCCAACTCGTCCAAATCTTCCGGCACCAAACCGCTGACACGGGCAACCAAGGCCAAGCCCTGTTCGGCTTCGTTTGCAATATGGGCAACCGCACGGGATATTTCAGTTTGACACTTGGGTTTCCATTTCGTTTCAACCCAACCAGCGGTCGCTTGGAACCGCAGTTGTTTTTCAGACGGCTTTTGCAGTCTGCATCAATAAAAGCGACAATAATGCCAATCGAAAACAGGAGAACTAAATGAAATCAATCCAAGCTTTGCTGCAACACGCTGATGTGTATTGGGCGGTAGACGGCGAAAGCCCGTTTTTGCTTTGCAGAGACTCGCTCTGCCCGTTTTCAGACGGCATTGCGGTGGGTAATCCGGCGACGGGCGAAACTTTGGCTTTTGTCCGCAAAACTTCTGCGGCGGAGTTGAATGAAAAAATTGCGCGCGCGCAGGAGGCGCAGAAAGCGTGGGCGGCGCAAACGGCTTTG
>JAUNKU010000116.1 GCA_030532645.1 Neisseria sp.
TTGCCTTGCTTCGGGGCTGACGGGGGAGATACTCGGGTCAAGCCCGAGTATGACGGTGGTTTGTTTATGGCATTTGATTTGAGTATTGCCTTAATCTCTACCGCAGGCTTCCCGCCTGTGCGGGAATAATAGTTTGGTTTTTTGCTGCTTTTTTACACTCAATCTTTCGGTTTGCTGGCCAAAATATTGATGACTTTCCGCGCAGGTTTTTCTGCCTGCATTTCAGCCGGATTTTCGTTTTCCTCATCTTCAAGGCCGTCTGAAAAACGGGCGGGCAGGGTTTCGCGGTCGAAAGCCGTATCGCCGCCGTGCGCCAGCGTTTGGCCGCGTTGCAAACCGGCAAAGTCAAATAGTTCGGTATCGGCCAAATGCGAAGGGACAACGTTTTGCAGCGCGGAGAACATCGATTCGATGCGGCCGGGGAAACGTTTGTCCCAATCGTTCAGCATTTCCTTGATCACTTGGCGTTGCAGGTTCGGCTGCGAGCCGCAAAGGTTGCACGGGATAATCGGAAACTGTTTCAAATCGGCATAGCGCACCAAATCTTTTTCTTTAACATAGGCCAAAGGGCGGATCACGATGTGTTCGCCGTTGTCGGAAACCAGCTTCGGCGGCATTGCTTTGAGTTTGCCGCCGTAAAACATATTCAGGAACATTGTTTCCAGAATATCGTCGCGGTGGTGGCCGAGTGCGATTTTGGTGCAGCCCAGTTCTTTGGCGGTGCGGTAGAGTACGCCGCGGCGCAGGCGGCTGCACAGCGAACAGGTAGTTTTGCCTTCGTCAATCACACGTTTGACGATGGAATAGGTATCTTCTTCGATGATTTTGTACGGCACGCCGATGCTGTCGAGATAATCGGGCAGAATATGCTCCGGAAAGCCCGGCTGTTTTTGGTCGAGATTGACGGCAACCAGCTCGAAATCGACCGGCGCGCTGGCTTGCAGCTGGCGCAGAATGTCCAAAAGCGCGTAGCTGTCTTTGCCGCCGGAGAGGCAGACCATAATTTTGTCGCCGTTTTCAATCATATTGAAATCGTTGATGGCCGCGCCGACTGCGTGGCGCAAGCGTTTGTGGAGCTTATTGTTTTCCAGTTCGTGTTTCGGTTTTTTAGACATAGTTGGGGCGGTTTCCGGTGGATAAGAAAAATCGGGCGTGATTATACTCTGTTTTCAGACGGCCTTTTCAGTCTGCCGAAACGTCTTAACACTTTTTGCGGTACAATGCCCGTTTTATTTTTGATTTCCCACACTTTCACTTTATGGCTTCATTGGAAACCTGGATCGGCCTGCGTTATCTGCGGGCGAAAAAACGGGGCGGTTTTATGTCGTTTATGACGCTCGCCTCGGTCATCGGCATCGCCTTGGGCGTGCTGGTAATGATTGTTGTTTTGTCGGTAATGAACGGCTTTCAGAAAGAAATCCGCGGCCAGCTTTTGAACGTTGCACCGCACGCCGAAATCGGTTTTTACGAGCCGGAAGCACGGCCTTGGCAGGATTTGCGTGCGCTGACGGCGGGTAAACAAGGCATTCTCGGTACAGCGCCTTATGTGGCCGACCAAGCGCTTTTGGCGAATGCCGGCGAAGTGCGCGGCGTGCAAATCCGCGGTATTGACCCGGCGGAAGAGAAAAACGTTATCGACTACTGGCAGAATATGACGGCCGGTAAGTTTGAAGATTTGCGCGAGGGCGAGTTCGACATTATTTTGGGCCAGCATTTGGCCGAAGCGCTGGGCGCGGAAGTGGGCGGACAGGTTACGGTGATTACGCCTGAGGGCAATGTAACGCCGGCCGGTATTGTGCCGCGTTTGAAGCAGTTTAACGTGGTCGGTATTGTGAAAACCGGCGTGTACGAAATGGACAACACGTTGGCGATGATTCATCTGCACGACGCGCAGTTATTGTTCCGTTTGGACGGCGGCGTACACGGTTTGCGCCTGAAACTGGCCGATCCGCAAGCCGCGCCGGGCTTTATCCGCACGCTGCTGCCGTCTGAAAAAGCCGAGGAAATTTGGGCGCGCGATTGGACGTTCAGCAACAAAACCTATTTCGAGGCGGTGGAGCTGGAAAAACGGATGATGTTCATTATTTTGACGATGATTATCGCTGTGGCTACATTTAATCTGGTGTCGTCGCTGGTGGTGTCGGTAACCGAGAAGCAGGCCGATATTGCCATTTTGCGCACGCTCGGCCTGTCGCCCGGCGGTGTAATGAAAGTGTTTATGGTGCAAGGCGCGATAACCGGAATGTGCGGCACGGCCATCGGCGTGGTGCTGGGCGTGCTGCTTGGCTGGAATGTTGGCAAAATTATGGCGTTTTTCGAACGGATGTTCGGTATCCAACTGATTCAATCGCAAGTATATTTTATTGATTATCTGCCGAGCGAAGTGGAATGGGGGCAAGTGGCAACGATTGCGCTGGTGTCTCTGATTCTGGCATTCTTGGCAACGCTCTACCCGAGCTGGCGGGCGGCGCGTACCCAACCTGCGGAGGCTTTGCGTTATGACTGATTTGGTATTGCAGTGTGAGGCCGTCTGCAAACATTACCGCAACGACGGCTTGGATGTGCGCGTGTTGGACGGCTTGGATTTTGCCGTTCAAAAAGGCGAGGGCGTCGGCATTATCGGCGCATCGGGCAGCGGCAAATCCACGCTGCTGCACATTCTCGGCGGCTTGGATACGCCGACTGCGGGCAAAGTTTCCCTGCTCGGACAGGATTTGGCTGCCGTCAGCCAGAAAACGCTGGGCGCGCTGCGTAACCGCCATTTGGGTTTTGTGTACCAATTCCATCATCTGCTGCCCGAATTTTCCGCGCTGGAAAATGTGATGATGCCGCTTTTGATTGCCAGAATGCCGAAGGCCGAAGCCGAAAGCCGCGCAGTTGAAATGCTGGAAAAAGTTGGCCTGAAAACGCGCGTGCAGCACCGCCCCGCCGAACTTTCCGGCGGCGAACGCCAACGCGCTGCCATTGCCCGTGCATTGGTAACTCAGCCGGACTGCCTGCTGGCCGACGAGCCGACCGGCAACCTCGACCGCAAAAACGCTTCCAATATTCTCGATATGATGCTCGACTTGAAACAGGAGCTCGGTACGGCATTGGTGGTGGTCACCCACGACGACGAACTGGCGCAACGTTTCGACCGCGTGTTGAAAATGGAAAGCGGCAGCTTGCGTTGAACGATTAAGGCCGTCTGAAAAAGCAGCACATTTTCAGACGGCCTTTGTTGCGTGTAAAAATTTGTTTTCCGCAGCATAGCCGTAGGTTGGGTTGCCGCGTCAGCAGAAACCCAAACCCAACAAAATGCTTGAATGGCTGGTGGCAATATCGCTAACAGTTCTCCGCGTTTGGTCTCTGCTGACGAGGCAGCCCAACTTATGCTGCTAAACCGGCAATGTTACCCTCTCTCCTTTTACCGCAGCCGTTCTAATCTTAAATTTCAAGCAGTTCAAGGATTACCCGAAATGTTATCCATTCCGTCCACCGCTCAAAATCAGACCGCCGAAACCGAACATTACGCCGCCGATGCGGCTTTTGCCGCTTTGTCGCGCCTGTATCCCGAGGCCGCTGAAATCTGCGCGCCGTTTCTGCGCCGCCTGTTTGCTGCATTTTCAGACGGCCACAGCTTTATCCGCTTGAATGAAGACGAAGCTGCCGCGCTGCAAAATGCCGCGCCGGTGGTCGGGCAGCGTGCTGCGCCTTTGCTGCTGCACGGGCGGCGGTTGTTTCTCGGCAGAATGTGGCAGTTGGAACGCGATGTGGCCGGAGAACTGGCACGGCTGGCCGTTCCGGCAGAACCGGCTGCCGATGCGGCGGTATTGCGCGAGCGTTTGCAAAGCTGGTTTTCCGGGCAGGGCAGCGAAGGGCAGCAACGCGCGGCGGCATTGGCTTTGGTGCAGAATCTGATGCTGATTACCGGCGGCCCCGGTACGGGCAAAACCACAACCGTTGCCAAGCTTTTGGCTTTGTTGTGCAGCGGCTCGGAGCAGATGCCGCGCATCGCACTGGCCGCGCCGACCGGCAAAGCCGCCGCCCATATGGCGCGCGCTTTGCAATGGGCGTTGTCGGGTTTTGCAATGCCGTCTGAAATTCTGGCTCATCTGCAAACCGTGCAGGGGCAGACGGTGCACCGCCTGCTGAAACTGCGGCCGCCTCGGATGCAGCCGGATTTTAATGCCGGGCGGCCGCTGCCTTTGGATATTTTGGTGGTGGACGAGGCTTCGATGCTGGATTTGCCTTTGCTGCTCAATCTGCTGCGTGCCGTTCCGGACGGCTGCCGTTTGATTTTTTTGGGGGATGAAAACCAGCTGCCGTCCGTCGGCGTGGGTGCGGCTCTGGCGGCTTTGTCGCAGGAAACCGTGTTGGACAAAACCACTGCCGAACGTCTTGCAGAACTGCTGCCCGAACACGGTTTTGCCGTCGCCGAAGCCGCTGCGCCGCTGGCCGCCAATATCGCCAAACTCACGCACAGCCACCGTTTCGGCAGCAACAGCGGCGTAGGCTGCTTGGCGTGTGCCGTCAGTGCGGGCGATGCCGAAGCTGCGTTGCAAACGTTCTCCGATTTCCCCGAAGAATTGGCATTGAGGCCGTCTGAAAACAGGCTGCAAATGCAGGAACTCTACCGTCTGCAACAGGAATATTGGCAGGCAGTAGATGAAAATAATGTCGGAAAAGCGTTTGAGAAGCAGAGCGATATTGTGGTTTTGGCCGCTTGGCGGGAAGATGCCGAAGCCTTTAACCGCCGTTATCTGCACCATTTGCAGCAGCAAGGCCGCGCCGGAAAAGAGGCTTGGTTTGCCGGGCAAATGATTATGATTGAGCGCAATGCGCACGATTTGGACGTATATAACGGCGACATCGGTCTGATTTTGCACGACACGCCGTCTGAAAAAACGGCGGAAACCCCGTTTTCAGACGGCCTTGACGCGCAGGAAAAACTGGCCGCGTATTTCCCGTCTGCCGACGGTTTCCGCAAAATCGCCCTCAGTCGGCTGCCTGAGTTCAGCCCGGCTTTCGCGATGACCGTACACAAAAGCCAAGGCTCGGAATACCGCAACGTGTGGCTTTTGCCGCCTTCGGCAGAAACCGCAGGGCAGGGCGCATTAAACCGAGCCTTGCTTTATACCGCCGTTACCCGCTCCGGCCGCTGTTTTACCTTCTGGGGCAAGCCCGAAACCCTCGCCGCCGCCTGCCGCCGCAACGAAACCCGCCGCACCGCCTTGCGCGAATTGCTGGCCAAAGCATTTGAGGCCGTCTGAAAACATTGACCGCAGCGGCCTGCCTGAAAACCGTGTTCCGTAGCGGTGCGGTTTCGCAGCAAAAACGCAACATTTTCTTGCGAAATGTTAAGAAAATCCCGTTTTTTGCACGCAAACGGTAAATTATTTGTTAGAGTTAAGTCCTTAC
>JAUNKU010000117.1 GCA_030532645.1 Neisseria sp.
ATTACCGAGCACGCGCAAGAGTTGTTGGGCGACATCGTATTTGTCGAGCTGCCTGAGGTGGGCGCGGAATTGGCTGCCGAAGAGCAAGCCGGTGTGGTTGAATCGGTGAAAGCCGCTTCTGATGTGTATGCACCGATTGCCGGCGAAGTCGTGGAAATCAATGAAGAGTTGGTTGCTGCGCCTGAAACTGCCAACAGCGATCCTTACGGTGCAGGCTGGTTCTTCAAAATCAAACCGGCCAATCCTGCGGATTACGACGGTTTGCTGACCGCTGAACAATACGCTGCCGAAATCTAATCCCGGCAAGGCCGTCTGAAAACGGAGCGGAGTTTCTGCTTTCGGGTTTCAGACGGCCTTTCCTGCTTCAAACGCCCGGCAAACATTAAAATCAGAATATTAAGATGAAAACACTCGGCATTATCGGCGGAATGAGTGCAGAAAGTACCGTTCCGTATTACCAGCTGATCAATCGGGCGGTAAACGGCCGTTTGGGCGGCAATTCCAGTGCGGATCTGCTGATGCACAGCCTGAACTTCGAAAGCATCGCCGCCTTGCAGCGTGCAGGCGACTGGGCGGGTGCGGGCTGTGTGCTGGCCGACAGCGCGAAACGCTTGGAAGCGGCCGGGGCACAAGGTTTGCTGCTGGCGACAAATACGATGCACAAAGTGGCTGAAGCGATTGAAAAGGCCGTTGATATTCCGTTTCTGCATATTGTGGACATTACTGCCGATGCGTTGGCGGCCGCCGGTATCCGCCGTGTGGCGCTGCTCGGTACGCGTTTTACGATGAGCGACGGTTTTTATCACGCGCGGCTGAATGCGCGCGGTATCGAAGTTTTAACGCCGTCTGAAAAACGTCAGGCGGAGATTCACCGTATTATTTTTGAAGAATTGTGCCGCAACCGTTTTCCGGCCGAATCGAAGCAGTTTTATGCCGACAGCGTGGCCGAATTGGCGGAGCAGGGCGCGGAAGGCGTGATTTTCGGTTGCACTGAAATCGGTTTGCTGATTTCGCAGGAAGATTGCCCGATTCCGGCCTTTGACAGCACGGTTCTGCACGCCGAAGCGGCAGTAGAATGGCTGCTGGCGGATTGACGTTTCTATTTGAATGACAGGGCGGCCGTTTGAGGCCGTCTGAAAACCGGAGTGTCCGGTTTGTCTGTTAAAGCCGGATAGTGAAATGAACAGCGCATCTCCCCGTTTGTTGTTGCGGCTGGCCGTGGCGCTGGTCGGACTGTTTGCCTTTTTGCAGGTTTATGCACCGCAGGCGGTTTTGCCGGTGCTGATGGACGATTTGTGGGCAACGGAAGTACAGGCCGGGCTGGCGGTTGGCGCAACCGTATTCGGTGTGGCGCTGATGTCGCCGTTTATGGGAATGCTGTCCGATGCGCTGGGACGCAAAGGGCTGATTGTTGGCTCGCTGCTGTTTTTGGCTGCACCGACCGCGCTGCTGGCGCAAAGCGGCTCGATTGAAACAATGATGCTGCTGCGTTTTCTGCAAGGCTTGGCTGTGCCGGGCATTACGGTTGTGTTGATTGCCTATATCGGCGAGGAGTTTTCCGGCCGCGCGATGACGCTGCTGATGTCGCTTTATGTGTCGGGAACGGTGCTGGGCGGCTTTCTCGGGCGTTTCCTGCTCGGGCATTTGAACGAATTTATCGGCTGGCGGCAGGCGTTTTATGTGATGGCGGTTTTGTGTGCTGCCGGTGCGCTGTTTGTATGGCGGCAACTGCCTGCCTCTCGAAATTTTACCGCCAAGCCCCATTTTCAGACGGCCTTGCAAACCTTGCTCGGCCATTTGCACAACCGCAATTTGTTGGCTGCCTGCCTGCTCGGTGCGTGCGTACTGTTTTCGCTGGTCGGCTGTTTTACTTATATCAATCTGCACCTTGCCGCCGCGCCGTATTTTTTGGGCAGCGGCGCATTGGCCAATCTGTTTGCCGTGTATTTAATCGGTATGGCGATCACGCCGTTGTCGGCGAAAGTAATCAGCCGTTTCGGCAGCCGCCGCGCCGTCTTGATGGCGGTCGGCTTGTCGATGGCCGGTGTGTCGGTAACGCAGTTTTCGCCCTTGCTTGCAGTGATTACCGGGCTGGCTTTGATGTCTTCCGGCGTATTTATCACGCAGGCGGCCACCATCAGCTACATCGCCGCCAATGTGAAAGAAGGGCGTTCGCTGGCCTCGGGTTTATACTATATGGCTTATTACGGCGGCGGTACGGTCGGCGCGTGGCTGTGCGGCGTGGCTTATGCTTACGGCGAATGGCGCAGCGTCAGCTTGGTGCTGCTGCTGGTACAGGCGGCGGCTTTATGGATTGCCGCCAAAGGGATGGCGAAGGCCGTCTGAAAAACAGTTTTCAAGATTTTTATCGGGCTGTCTGCCGTTTGACGAAATATTCAGACGGCCTGAAAAGCAACACCCCACCTCATTTATCCACGAAGGAAAAACAATGAACTTCAACGATTTATTCAACCGCAACGAATTCGCCGCCCGCCACCTCAGCTTCGGCGACCAAGCCGCGCTGTTGGCCGCGCTGGGCGAAGCCGATATGGACGGCTTTATCGCCCACACCGTTCCCGAAGCCATCCGCATGCCTGGCGAACTGGATTTGCCCGAAGCACTCAGCGAAGCCGATGCGCTGGCCAAGCTCAAAACCATCGCCGCGCAAAACACCGTAAACAAATCCTACATCGGCTTGGGCTACTACCCCACCCGCCTGCCCAACGTCATCCTGCGTAACGTCTTGGAAAATCCGGGCTGGTACACCGCTTACACGCCCTACCAAGCCGAAATCGCCCAAGGCCGCCTGCAAGCCCTGCTCAACTTCCAACAAGTCTGCTTGGATTTGACCGGCTTTGATACCGCCGGCGCTTCCCTGTTGGACGAAGCCACCGCCGCCGCCGAAGCGATGGCGATGGCCAAGCGCGTCAGCAAAAACAAATCCAATCAATTCTTTGTGGACGAGCGCGTGTATCCGCAAACGCTGGACGTGATGCAAACCCGCGCCAAATATTTCGGCTTTGAACTCGTTGTCGGCGACGTTCAGGCAGCCGCAGACGGCGACTTCTTCGGCGCACTGTTCCAATACGTTGGCAAAGACGGCGACGTGGCCGATTTGTCTGACATCATCGCCGCGTTGAAAGCCAAAGGCACGGTTGTTGCCGTTGCCGCCGATGTGATGAGCCTTGTTCTGCTGAAATCGCCCGCCGAACTGGGCGCGGACATTGCGCTGGGCAACAGCCAGCGTTTCGGCGTACCGATGGGCTTCGGCGGCCCGCACGCCGCTTACTTCGCCTTTAAAGACGAGTTTAAACGCTCCGCCCCGGGCCGCATCATCGGTGTGTCCAAAGACGCATCGGGCAAGCCCGCGCTGCGGATGGCCTTGTCCACCCGCGAGCAGCACATCCGCCGCGAAAAAGCCACTTCCAACATCTGCACCGCGCAAGCGCTGCTGGCCAACTTGGCCGGTATGTACGCCGTGTACCACGGCCCCGAAGGCGTGAAACGCATCGCCAAGCGCATTCACGCGCTGGCGGCGGCGTTTGCCGAAGCCGTTTCAGGCAGCCTGAACATTGTTCACAAAGTGTTTTTTGACACCGTGGCGGTGGACTGCGGCAGCGCCGCCAAAGCGGACGAAATCTACCAAAACGCGCTGGATGCAGGCTACAACCTGCGCCGCGTCAGCGACACCGTGTTGGCCGTTGCCTTCCACGAAGAATCCTCCGCCGAAGACTTCGCCGATTTAACCCGCCTGTTTACCGGCCAAGTACACACGCTGCCTGAAAACGCCCCCGCCGCGCTTTCAGACGGCCTGTTGCGCCAAGACGAAATCCTCACCCACGAAGTGTTCAACCGCTACCACACCGAACACGAAATGCTGCGCTACCTGAAAAAGCTGGAAGAACGCGATTTGGCGATGAACCGCAGCATGATTTCGCTCGGCTCTTGCACCATGAAGCTGAACGCCACCGCCGAGATGATTCCCGTTACCTGGCCGGAGTTTGCCAACATCCACCCGTTCGCCCCCGCCGCGCAAACCAAAGGCTACGCGCAAATGCTGCACGATTTGCAAACCCAGCTCAAAGCGATTACCGGTTTTGACGCAATTTGCATCCAGCCCAACTCCGGCGCACAAGGCGAATACACCGGCCTGCTGTCCATCCGCCGCTACCACGAAGCCAACGGCCAACCGAACCGCAACGTGTGCCTGATTCCGCAGTCCGCGCACGGCACGAATCCGGCCACCGCCAATATGCTCGGTATGAAAGTGGTGGTGGTGAAAACAGACGAACACGGCAACGTGGACATCGCCGACCTGCAAGCCAAAGCCGCAGAACACCAAGACAACTTGGGCGCATTGATGATTACCTACCCGTCCACCCACGGCGTGTACGAAGAAGGCATCCGCGACATCTGCCGCATCGTGCACGAACACGGCGGCCAAGTGTATATGGACGGCGCAAACATGAACGCGCAAATCGGCATCATGCAGCCGGCGGAAGTGGGCGCGGACGTGTTGCACATGAATCTGCACAAAACCTTCTGTATTCCGCACGGCGGCGGCGGCCCGGGCATGGGCCCCATCGGTTTGAAAGCGCACCTTGCCCCGTTTGCGCCGAGCCACACCGTTGCCCCCGTGTGCGGCGCAACAGAAGGCATGGGCGCGGTGGCGGCTGCGCCGTATGGTTCAGCCAGCATTCTGCCGATTACTTGGATGTACATCACGCTGATGGGCAAGCAAGGCATGGAACAGGCCACCCGTTGGGCGTTGCTGAACGCCAATTACGTTGCCAAAGCTTTGAGCGAAGACTACCCGATTCTTTACACCGGCAAAAACGGCCGCGTGGCGCACGAGTGCATCGTGGACTTGCGCCCGCTCAAAGCCGAAAGCGGCATCACCGAAACCGACATCGCCAAACGTTTGATGGACTACGGTTTCCACGCGCCCACCGTGTCCTTCCCCGTGGCCGGCACGCTGATGATTGAACCGACCGAATCGGAAAGCAAAGCCGAACTTGACCGCTTTATCGCCGCGCTGAAAGCCATTAAACAAGAAGTGTTGAACGTACAAAACGGCGTGTGGCCGCAAGACGACAACCCTTTGGTGAACGCGCCGCACACCGCCGCAGACGTAACCGCCGCCGAGTGGGCGCACCCGTACAGCCGCGAAACTGCTGTGTTCCCGCTCCCGTATGTGCGCGAGAACAAATTCTGGCCGAGCGTGAAGCGTGTGGACGATGTGTATGGCGACCGCAATTTGGTTTGCTCTTGCCCGCCGATGGAAGCGTATGAATAAGTC
>JAUNKU010000118.1 GCA_030532645.1 Neisseria sp.
GATGCGGCCTGCACCAATTCGATTTCGGCGCGCAGATTGTCCATTTCCAGCGGGAAAAGCTCGTCTAAGCGCGGATTGTCAATGCCTTCGATGATTTCAAATTCGTGCGGCAGCTTTTCGCCGCCTGCATCGAACAGATAAACCTCATCGTTCAGAATATGGTAAACGCCCTTGAAATTCTTGCCCATACCGATCGGCCAGGTTACCGGCGCGCAACGGATTTGCAGAATGCTTTCCACTTCGTCCAGCAGTTCCAGCGAATCGCGCACCTCGCGGTCGTATTTGTTCATAAAGGTAACAATCGGCGTATTGCGCATACGGCAGACGTTCAAAAGCTTAATCGTTTGAGCCTCCACGCCCTTGGCCGCATCAATCACCATCAGCGCGCTGTCCACTGCCGTCAAAACGCGGTAAGTATCTTCGGAGAAGTCTTGGTGGCCGGGGGTGTCGAGCAGATTAACCGTGTGGTCTTTGTAATCGAACTGCATCACGGAAGAAGCCACCGAAATGCCGCGCTGCTTCTCGATTTCCATCCAGTCGGATGTAGCAAATTTGCCGGTTTTCTTGCCTTTGACCGTACCCGCGCTCTGAATCGCACCCGAAAACAGCAGCAGTTTTTCAGTCAGCGTGGTTTTACCCGCATCGGGGTGAGAAATAATCGCAAAAGTGCGGCGGCGGCGCACCTGTTCAGGGATATTCGACATAATCAATCTCGGTATTCGGAAAACGTAAAAAGGGCAGAAAACTGCCCGAAAATAAACGGAATTGTACGCGAAACAAGGCTTTGGGGCAATGAAGGCCGTCTGAAAAACAGCCGCTTCGGGCTTGGGCGGCGGTCGGAGAAATCTCGCTTGGGCGTTTGACGGTATCCGGCATTTTGCCCGTTTTGAAAGTATCGCAGCGCAAGAGGGTGGTAATTGCCGTTTTCAGACAGCCGTCAAGTTGCCCGAATGCGGCGGTTTCGCGTACTATGCCGCTTGTTCAACCTTTCTGACGGAGTGAAAAATGAAATACGAATTTACCCTGCCGTCGTCTTCGGGCGGCGATTTTGTGTCGGCGGAACATCTGCCGCTGGTGCTGTATTTTTATCCGAAAGACAGCACGCCCGGCTGTACGACCGAGGGTTTGGACTTCAACGCGCGTTTGGACGAATTCAAGGCATTGGGCTACACCGTGGCCGGTGTTTCGCGCGATGGTGTGAAAGCGCACCAGAATTTTTGCGCGAAACAGGGTTTTCAGTTTGAATTGCTGAGCGACAAAGACGAAACCGTCTGCAAAATGTTTGACGTTATCAAGATGAAAAAGCTGTACGGCAAAGAATCGCTGGGTATCGAGCGCAGCACGTTTGTGTTGGATGAAAACGGCGAAATCGTGCGCGAGTGGCGCAAAGTGAAAGTGGCCGGACACGCGCAGGAAGTATTGGAAAGCCTGCAAAAGGCCGTCTGAAAACGCCGCCCCGCTTGGGGCGGATAAACTGTATCCGCCCGATATTCCGACTATGAACGATTTGATTGAACGGCTGCTGGAACATTTATGGCTGCAAGAGCGTTTGAGCCGCAACACGCTCGACAGCTACCGCCGCGATTTGCTCAAACTGGCAGGCCGTCTGAAAACAGCAGGCAAAGACTGGCTGAACGCCGCCGCAGAAGATTTGGCCGAAGCCGTGTACGCGCCCGAAGAGCAGCCGCGTTCGCAGGCCAGAGCATTGTCTGCCTGCAAACGGCTGTACGGCTGGCTGGCGGAAACCGGGCAGCGTGCCGACAATCCGACCGCGCATTTGAAGTCGCCCAAATTGGCGAAAACCCTGCCGCCGATTATCAGCGAAACCCAAATCGACCGCCTGCTTGCCGCGCCGGATACCTCCGAACCGCTCGGCCTGCGCGACAAAGCCCTGCTGGAACTGCTGTATGCCACCGGCTTGCGCGTCAGCGAAGCGGTAAAGCTGATGCCGTCTGAAATCGACTTGCAGCGCGGTTTGGTGAATACCGTCGGCAAGGGCGGCAAACAGCGCATCGTACCGCTCGGCGCGGAGGCCGTGCATTGGCTGGAACGCTATCTGGCCGAGGCGCGCAGCGTTATTTTAAAAGGCAGCCGCTGCGATTATCTGTTTGTCGGCCAAAAGAAAACCGGCATCACCCGCCAGCTCGCTTGGATGATTGTGGAAAAATACGCCGAAGCTGCCGCCATCCGCCACCTCAGCCCGCACAGCCTGCGCCACGCCTTCGCAACGCATTTGGTCAACCACGGCGCGGATTTGCGCGTCGTGCAGATGCTGCTCGGCCATTCCGATTTGAGCACTACCCAGATTTATACGCACGTTGCCAATGAAAGGCTGAAAAGCATTGTGCGCGAACATCATCCGAGAGGGTAGCGTACTGCTTTGGAGGATAGGCTCTTATGTTAAAAGGCGCTGCCGTATCCGGCAGCTACCCTCTCCCTTTAAGGGAGAGGGTCGGGGAGAGGGTAAAATGCCAGCCGCCTAGCAACCGCCTGATCTACCCAGCCCGACAGCTGCTTAATCTATCCGGCAAATCCAATCTATCTACCAAATAAACGCCGTCTGAAAATAAGCATTTAAAGAATAATCAGCAGCCATCCTCTCCCTTGAAAGGAGAAGGGACAGATTACAGGAATAGTTGGCGTGGCAGGATTAGATTGTGGCAATGTTTTGAAATAGTCCCCATTTTTCCCAAAATACCCCAAACCCCAGAAATCCCGAAAAAGCACCTTTCCCGTCTCTCGCCGCCGGAAAAGAAAAACAATTAAATCGCAAGCCGTCGGGGATTACGCGTTATAATTCCGCCGTTTTTACGGAAGAGCTTTTATGTCGAACCAACGCTTGATTTACGGCTTTCACGCCGTTAATGCCCGCCTGTGGCAAAACCCGAAATCGATTACTGAACTTTATGTTTTGGAAGGAAAAAACGATGCGCGTACGCGCGATGTGCTGGAAAAAGCCGCAGCGGAAAACGTGCGCCTGCATTTTGCGCCGGCCGAACGGCTGAACACCATCGCCAAAGGCGCGCGCCATCAAGGCGTAGTCGGTTTTATCGATGCCTCGAAAAACCACGTTCATTTGGAAGATGTGTTGGACAATCTGCAAGAGCCGCCGTTTTTGCTGGTTTTGGACGGCATTACCGATCCGCACAATCTGGGCGCGTGCCTGCGTACCGCCGATGCAATGGGCGTGCACGCCGTGATTGCGCCGAAAGACAAGAGCGCAGGTTTGAATGCCACCGTCAGCAAAGTTGCCTGCGGCGCGGCCGAAACCGTTCCGTACATTACCGTAACCAATCTTGCCCGCACTCTGCGTGAGCTGAAAGAATACGGCATTTGGATTGTCGGCACCGATATGGGCGGTACAAGCGACCTTTATCATTACGATATTCCGCAAAGCGTGGCTTGGGTGATGGGCAACGAAGGCGAAGGAATGCGCCGCCTGACGCGCGAGCATTGCGACGAGCTGGTGTCCATTCCGATGTTCGGTACAGTAGAAAGTATGAATGTATCGGTCAGCGCCGGAATGGTATTGAGCGAAACCCGCAGACAGCGTGTATTGAAAGCCGCTTGATTGAGCGGACGGAACAAGGCCGTCTGAAAAAGTGTTTGCTGCGGTAAACGGAAGCAAGCGCTTTTTCAGACGGCCTCTTTGTGCAAAATCCGCTATAATCCCCCGTTTTAAATTTTGCAAACGGCAATACTATGAAACACATCCACATTATCGGTATCGGCGGCACATTTATGGGCGGCTTGGCAGCGATTGCCAAAGAAGCAGGTTTTAAAGTAACCGGCTGCGATGCCAAAATGTATCCCCCGATGAGCACGCAGCTGGAAGCGCTCGGTATCGACGTACACGAAGGCTTCGATGCCGCACAGCTCGACCGCTTCGCCGCCGACACATACGTTATCGGCAATGTCGCCAAACGCGGAATGGATGTTGTTGAAGCCGTATTGAACCGAGGTTTGCCCTATATTTCCGGCCCGCAATGGCTGGCGGAAAATGTTTTGCAAGGCCGCTGGGTGCTGGGCGTGGCCGGTACGCACGGCAAAACCACCACCGCCTCAATGCTCGCTTGGGTATTGGAATACGCCGGACTGGCTCCCGGCTTCCTGATCGGCGGCGTACCGCAGAACTTCACCGTTTCCGCCCGTTTGCCGCAAGCACCGCGCCAAGACAGCGCATCGCAATCGCCGTTTTTCGTTATCGAGGCCGATGAATACGACACCGCCTTTTTCGACAAACGCTCCAAATTCGTCCATTACCGTCCGCGTACCGCCGTTTTGAACAACCTCGAATACGACCACGCCGACATTTTCCCCGATTTGGCCGCCATTCAAACCCAATTTCACCATCTCGTACGCACCGTGCCCGAGCAAGGCCTGATTGTGGCCAACGGCCGCGAACAAAGCATTCGCGACACCTTAGAAAAAGGCTGCTGGTCGCCCGTAGAATTTTTCAGCGGCGAAGGCCAATGGCAGGCCGAAGGCAGCGACAGCGCCTTCAACGTCCTGCTCAACGGCGAAACACTCGGCCGCGTAGAATGGGAACTGATGGGCGAACACAACCAAATGAACGCACTGGCCGTTATCGCCGCCGCCCGACACGCAGGCGTTGCCGTTCAGACGGCCTGCGAAGCGCTCGGCGCATTCAAAAACGTCAAACGCCGTATGGAAATCAAAGGCCGCGTGCGCGGCATCACCGTTTACGACGACTTCGCCCACCACCCAACCGCCATCGAAACCACACTGGCCGGCCTGCGCCGGAAAGTCGGCAGCGAACGCATTATCGCCGTACTCGAACCGCGCTCCAACACAATGAAGCTCGGTACAATGAAAGCCGCCCTGCCAGAAAGCCTGCAGGCCGCCGACCAAGTATTCTGCTACGCAGGTGGTGTAGATTGGGACGTAGCCCAAGCCCTCGCCCCGCTGGGCGGTAAACTGCACGTCGGCAAAGATTTCGACACATTCGTCGCACAAATCGCCGCCCAAGCCCGAAACGGCGACCATATCCTTGTAATGAGCAACGGCGGCTTCGGCGGCATCCACGACAAACTTCTTGCTGCTTTGGC
>JAUNKU010000119.1 GCA_030532645.1 Neisseria sp.
GTATGTCGGCGGCGGCAGTGGTAAGAAGCAGCTGGTGGGGCATTGGAATAAGATGTAAATAATACTTCGCATAATGTATATTATGTTAAATTTAATTTGTGAGATACCGAAAATGGAATGCTTGTTTTCATTCTATTTTTCATTTATTTATGCTTCCTTGATTACACGAAAATATCAGCCAATAAAAAACGCTTTCCGTTATTCGGAAAGCGTTTGTATTTTGCAAACTTATTTCACATTTAATTTCAGCAGTCGTAACAGCAGAATCAAACCTAAAATGCTGCTGATTAAATAAACGGTTTGCGAAACGCCGTGCCAAACGGAAAATGAGTTGCTCAGGTTCATCAGCCAATGCTGCGTATTGTTTTTAAAGGCTTCAATCACGGGCGTAATCAGAAATTGATTGAATGCGATAACAGCAAGTAGTACAGAAATCATCATTGTGTCGAAGCGTTGGCTGTGGCGGTAGAAAAACTGGCCGTGCTCGTGCCGGATCAGAAAAAAGGCAAATGCCCAAGAAAATAAGCCGAAATAAGCATTGGTGCTGAACAGCACACCGGCGATATGCCCGGCTTGAAGCGGCTCCAAACGGGAAAATAAAACCGGCGCGATAAGATAGCCCGCCATTTGCAGGCCGAACCAAGTGCCGATTAGCAAGGCAACGATGCGGTTCATTGCGCCCCCTCCTCTTTTTTATTGTAAACAATGCATTCTAGCACAAATCAGCCGGCAAACAGGTCTTCATCAAACAAATCCGGTTCACGGATACGGCTGTTGCAATCAATGGTAATCGGCTCGATTACACGGCAGCAGCAAGGCAGAATGTCGCCCGGAGCCAGAAAAGCCAGCGGAAACTCGGCATAATCCACCTTCCCTTTCAGGATTTTCACGCGGCACGAACCGCAATAGCCACTGCGGCATTGGTATTCGACTTCGTGTCCGGTGCGCTCCAAGCCTTCCAGCAGGGTTTCGCCCTCCTGCAAAGTAAATGCTTGGTCGTTGGTGGTAATCAGCTTCATATCGGGGAATGAAGGCCGTCTGAAAACAGGCATTGCGGCAATATCTCTGCCCTGCTCTGTTTTCAGACGGCCTTTTACTGTGTTTTTAGTTGTACAGACAATGGTTTACAGCTCAAAATCGCCCAGGTCGTCGGCAGTAACTTCGGCATCGATTTGGCCGATTAAGTAAGAGCTGATTTCCACTTCCTGCGGTGCAACCTGCACATTATCGGACGACAACCAAGCGTTAATCCACGGAATCGGGTTTTGGTTGGCATTTTCAAAGGCCGGTTTCAAACCGACGGCAGTCATACGGAGATTGGTAATATATTCAACGTATTGCGATAAAATATCTTTGTTCAGGCCGATCATCGAGCCGTCTTTAAACAGATATTCCGCCCATTCTTTTTCCTGTTTGGCCGCCTGTTTGAACAGCTCGAAGCAATCGTTTTCCAGCTCGGCGGCAATTTCTGCCATTTCAGGATCGTCCGAGCCGCTGCGCAACAGGTTCAGCATATGCTGCGTGCCGGTTAAGTGCAGCGCTTCGTCGCGGGCAATCAGTTTGATGATTTTGGCGTTGCCTTCCATCAATTCGCGCTCGGCAAAAGCAAATGAGCAGGCAAACGAAACGTAGAAACGGATGGCTTCAAGCACATTGACGCACATCAGGCAGAGATAGAGTTTTTTCTTCAACTCGCGCTTGCTGATGCTAACGGTTTTGCCGTTAATCTGATGCTTGCCTTCGCCTAACAGATTGAAATATTGGGTATATTCAATCAAGTCATCGTAATAGCAGGCAATATCTTCGGCACGCGCCTGAATATATTCGTTTTGCACGATGTCGTCAAAAACCACAGACGGATCATTGACGATATTGCGGATAATATGGGTGTAGCTGCGACTGTGAATGGTTTCGGAGAACGACCACGTTTCAATCCACGTTTCCAGCTCCGGAATGGATACCAACGGCAGCAGCGCTACGTTCGGGCTGCGGCCTTGAATGCTGTCGAGCAAGGTTTGGTATTTTAAGTTGCTGATAAAAATATGCTTTTCGTGTTCCGGCAAGTTAGAAAAGTCGATGCGGTCGCGCGATACATCGATTTCTTCCGGCCGCCAGAAAAAGGAAAGCTGCTTTTCAATCAGTTTTTCAAAAATTTCATATTTTTGCTGGTCGTAACGGGCAACATTAACGGGATGACCGAAAAACATCGGCTCAGACAGCGCATTGCCGGAAGCTTTACTGAATGTGCTGTATGACATTGAAAGGTGTTCGCAAGACATAGTTTTCTCTGGATTTTCGGTACAAGGCCGTCTGAAAAGAGCGCTTTCAGCCTCCAATACCTTGTTTGCATTCAAATAAAAACGAGCGGTTGCACCGCCCTACCCGTTGGGTTCTCAGCAAAAATCATTTCATTTCTATACAGCGAGAAGCGGCATAAAAATGAAATGATTTTGCCCGAAAAGCGATTTTTCAGACGGCCTTCATTATAAAGGACAAGGCCGTCTGAAAAAAGCTCAGTCATCAGATTTTACACGCTCCGCCTGCACAGCCGTCATCCTGCAAATCGGTTTGCGTATCATCGGCACCGTCGCGCGTGTTGTGGTAATACAATGTTTTCAAACCGAATTTATAGGCAGTCAGCAAATCTTTCAAAAGCTGCTTCATCGGCACTTTATTGCCTTCGAATTTGGCCGGATCGTAGCTGGTATTGGCCGAGATCGCCTGATCGACGAATTTCTGCATAATGCCCACCAGTTTGATATAGCCGTCGTTGTTCGGCATCTGCCACAGCGTTTCATATTGGCTGCGCAAGGTTTCGAATTCCGGTACAACTTGTTTTAAAATACCGTCTTTCGAAGCTTTTACCGTTACCAAACCGCGCGGCGGCTCAATGCCGTTGGTTGCATTGGCGATTTGCGACGAAGTTTCAGACGGCATCAGTGCGGTCAAAGTGGAATTGCGCAAGCCGTGTTTCACGATGTCGGCACGCAAACCTTCCCAATCCAAATGCAAAGGCTCGCTGCAAATGCTGTCAAGGTCTTTTTTGTAGGTGTCAATCGGCAAAATGCCTTTGCTGTACACGGTTTCGCCAAACAGAGGGCAAGCGCCGTATTCTTTGGCCAGATTTACCGAGGCTTTCAGCAGACAATATTGAATGGCTTCAAAAGTACGGTGGGTCAGAGCCAGTGCCGAATCATCGCTGTAACGCACACCGTTTTTCGCCAAGTAGTAAGCAAAGTTAATCACGCCTACGCCTAAGGTACGGCGGTTCATTGTGGCAATTTTTGCCGCTTTAATCGGATAGTCTTGGTAATCCAGCAGTGCGTCCAACGCACGCACGGCCAAATCGGCCAAGCCTTCCAGTTCATCCAAGCTTTCCAATGCGCCTAAATTGAAGGCCGACAAAGTACACAGCGCGATTTCGCCGTTTTCGTCATTGATGTCGTTCAAAGGCTTGGTCGGCAAAGCAATTTCCAAACACAAGTTGGACTGACGAACCGGCGCAACGCTCGGATCAAACGGGCT
Organism: Neisseria sp.; assembly: GCA_030532645.1. GTDB lineage: Bacteria > Pseudomonadota > Gammaproteobacteria > Burkholderiales > Neisseriaceae > Neisseria. The sequence goes on from JAUNKU010000119.1 coordinate 3,526, forward strand.
GTGCGTATTGCAATGGTCCACGTTTTGGATATAGATTCGACCGGTACCGGCACGCTCCTGCATCAGCGTTGAGAACAACTCGGTTGCAGGCAACGTGCGCTTGCGGATATTCGGGTCTTGTTCGTATTGGGTGTACAAACGTTCGAATTCGTTTTGATCGGCAAAAAATGCTTCGTACAAGCCCGGTACTTCGTTCGGCGAGAACAGCGTGATGTCGCCGCCCTTAATCAGACGGGTGTACAGCAAACGGTTGATTTGCACGCCGTAATCCAGCTGGCGTACGCGGTTGTCTTCCACGCCACGGTTGTTTTTCAGCACCAGCAGGCTTTCTACTTCGATATGCCACAACGGATAGAACAAGGTTGCCGCGCCGCCGCGCACGCCGCCTTGCGAACAGGATTTGACTGCCGCTTGGAACATTTTGAAAAACGGGATACAGCCTGTGTGTTGTGCCTCGCCGCCACGGATTTCGCTGCCCAAACCGCGGATGCGGCCGGCATTGATACCGATACCGGCGCGTTGCGAAACATATTTCACAATCGAGCTGGTGGTGGCATTGATGCTGTCCAAACTGTCGTCGCACTCAATCAATACGCAAGAGCTGAATTGGCGGGTTGGCGTACGCACGCCCGACATAATCGGAGTCGGCAGCGAGATTTTGAAAGTAGAAACCGCATCATAGAATTTCTTCACATAATCCAAACGCGTGGCAGCCGGATATTTGGCAAACAGACACATCGCCACCAAGATATAGAGAAACTGCGGTGTTTCATAAATCTGGCGGGTTACGCGGTTTTGCACCAAATATTTGCCCTCCAGCTGCTTCACTGCGGCATAAGAGAAGGTCATATCGCGGTTGTGGTCGATATAGGCGTTCAGTTCTTCAAACTCTTCGCGCGAATAATCTTCCAGCAGGTGTTTATCGTATTTGCCTGTGGCCACCAATTTGGTAACGTGGTCAAACAGATGCGGCGGATCGAAATCGCCGTAAGCGATTTTGCGCAGATGGAACATTGCCAAACGCGCGGCCAGATATTGGTAATCCGGCGTTTCCTCCGAAATCAGGTCGGCCGCCGCTTTGATAATGGTTTCGTGAATGTCGTCGGTACGGATGCCGTTGTAAAACTGGATATGCGATTTGAGTTCGACCTGCGATACCGATACGTGGTTCAAGCCTTCCGCCGCCCAAGTAATCACGCGGTGGATTTTGTCCAAATCAATGTTCTCCAAACGCCCGTCGCGCTTGGTTACTTTCAGATTATCGGTGGCAGCCATAGAGGTATCCTAACAGGTCAAAAAAATGTCGGATCGAACCGACGGCAATGAGATGGAAATATAGCGTATTTTTCGCTTGATTTGTAGTCTTGACAAACCACGGTGAACAGCTTTTTTCCTGCCAACGGAAACAGCAAGACAAGAAGCCATCAAGGTTTGTGCGGAAACAGAATAATGTACCGCTCCGAAATCTTTACATATCCGATTTGCGCTCGGTCAAAATACGGCCGTCTGAAAACGGCAC
>JAUNKU010000120.1 GCA_030532645.1 Neisseria sp.
CATTTGTTTTCAGACGGCCTTTTGATATTTACAGCGCTACGCTCATATTTTTGGCTTCGACAATCTGTTCCAACTGTGCGAACAATTCGGCGGCGGGGTAGATGCTCCATTCGCTGCCGATGTCCAGCTCGCCTTGGGCGAGGGCGTTGCGGTAGAACACGCGCAGGGGAATGCGGCGGTTGTCGGCCGGTGCGTTCGGATCGCTGTTCGGACGGCCGTTGCGGTATTCGGCCAGCAGCGCGGCGGCGGCATTGATGTCGTGTTCGGGACGGAAGACGACAGTCAGGCTGCGGGCGAAGGTTTCGCGTGCCTGCTGCAAGGTCATTACGCGGTTGGCGATGATGCGCAGGCTGTCGCCGCCGTTGAAGTCGTCGCGCATAATTTTGCTTTCAAAAATAAGCACTTGGTCGCTTTTCAGAATCGGCGCGGCGGTCTCCAAGGCTTCGCCGGTAACCAGCACTTCCACTTTGCCGTCCAAATCTTCGAGGGTAACGAAGGCGATTTTGCCGCGTTTGCCCATCATTGTGCGGATAGCGGTAACGAAACCGGCTACGCGTGCGCTGTCTTGCGGTTTCAGACGGCCTAAGGCGGTGGGCGCGAGCTTGCGGACTTCGCTTGCATACGGGCCGAACGGGTGGCCGGAAAGGTAAAAGCCGATCACGCTTTTTTCTTCGGCCAGCAGTGTGGCTTCGTCCCACGCTTCGGCAGGCTGCATTTTGACCTCTTCGATGGCGTCGGCTGCAAAGTCGAACAAGCCGCCTTGGTTGGCATTGGCCGCCTGCTGTTCGGCATTGCTGATGGCAAGGTCGATATTGGCCAGCAGCATTGCACGGTTCGGCTCGATGCTGTCGAATGCGCCGGCGCGTACCAGCGATTCCAGCGTGCGTTTGTTCATATGTTCTTTGCCTACGCGCACGCAGAAGTCGAACAAATCGGTAAACGCGCCGCCGCTTTCGCGTGCCGCGACAATGCTTTCCACTGCGCCTACGCCTACGCCTTTGACTGCACCCAAGGCGTAGCGGATTTGCCGTTCGGTGTTCGGGATAAACAGATAAGCCGATTGGTTGATGTCGGGCGGCAGAAAGCTGAGGCCGTTGGCCAGCGCATCGTCGTGGAACAGTTTGAGCTGGTCGGTATTGGTTAATTCCGACGACATCGTTGCCGCCATAAATTCGGCCGGATAATGCGCTTTCAGCCAAGCCGTTTGGTAGGAAATCAGCGCGTAGGCGGCGGCGTGCGATTTGTTGAAACCGTAGCCGGCGAATTTCTCCATATAGTCGAAAATTTCATCGGCTTTTTCGCGGGAAATGTTCTGTTTGGCCGCACCTTCGGCAAAAATGCCGCGGTGTTTCACCATTTCTTCCGGCTTTTTCTTACCCATCGCACGGCGCAGCAAGTCCGCACCGCCCAGGGAATAGCCGCCGATAATCTGCGCCGCCTGCATTACCTGTTCTTGGTACACCATAATGCCGTAGGTCGGCTCCAATACCGGTTCCAACAGCGGATGGATGTATTCGAATTTCTGGCCTTTCATCCGTGCCACAAAGTCGGGAATATTGTCCATCGGGCCGGGGCGGTAGAGCGATACAAAGGCAATCAGTTCTTCGAATTTGGTGGTATGCGCCGTTTTCAGCATTTTTTTCATACCGGTCGATTCAAACTGGAAAACGGCGGTGGTGTTGGCATCGCGGAAAATTTTATAGGCGGCTTGGTCGTCCAGCGGAATGAAATTGACGTTTACCGTATCGCCCGTGGTTTGTTTGATGAAGTTCTGCGCCATTTCGATAATCGTCAGGTTGCGCAAACCCAAGAAGTCGAACTTCACCAAGCCGACATCTTCCACATCGCCTTTGTCGTACATCGACACCGGTGCAGATGCAGCATCGGCTTGATAAACAGGGCTGTAATCGGAAATTTTGCCCGGCGCAATCAATACGCCGCCTGCGTGCATACCCAAGCCGCGCGTCAAATCTTCCAGCTTGGTGGCCAGCTCGATTAACTCCTGCGCGCCTTCCGCTTCAATCAATTCGCCGATTTGCGGCTCGGCTTCCATCGCTTTGGCCAGGCTCAACGGCTTATTGGCTTCCAGCGGAATCAGTTTCGACAATTTGTCGCACAGGCCGAAGGGCAGCTCCAATACGCGGCCGACATCGCGGATAATCGCTTTGGACGACATCGTGCCGAAGGTAACAATCTGGCTCACCGCATCTGCGCCGTATTTTTCGCGTACGTATTCAATCACGCGCCCGCGGTTGGCTTGGCAGAAGTCGATATCGAAGTCGGGCATCGAAACGCGCTCAGGGTTCAGGAAACGCTCGAACAGCAGCGCATATTTCAGCGGATCAAGGTCGGTAATTTTCAGCGCATAAGCCACCAACGAGCCTGCACCCGAACCGCGGCCGGGGCCGACCGGACAGCCGTTTTCCTTCGCCCAGTTGATGAAGTCCTGTACGATAAGGAAGTAGCCCGGAAACTTCATACCGATAATAATGTCCAGCTCGAAATCCAAACGCTGCTGGTATTCCGGCATTTTTTCCGCACGTTCCGCTTCATCGGGATAAAGCTGCGCCATACGTTCCTGCAAGCCTTCGTTCGACAGCCGGCGCAAATAATCATCGAGCGACAAACCGTCCGGTGTCGGGAACAGCGGCAGGAAGTTTTTACCCAAAGTCAGCGTTAGATTACAGCGTTTGGCGATTTCTACCGTGTTTTGCAGCGCTTCCGGAATATCGGCAAAACGCTCGGCCATTTCCTCGGGCGAAGCAAAATATTGGCTCGGTACAAACTCGCGCGGCCGTTTTTTGTCGGCCAGCACCCAACCTTCCGCAATACATACCCGCGCTTCGTGCGCATAGAAATCGTCTTGCTCCAAAAACTGCGCCGGATGCGTAGCCGCTACCGGTAAATCCAGTTCCGCCGCCAGTTGCAAACTGCCCGATACCGCCGTTTCCCATTGCGGATATTCCGGCAGCCGTTGCAGCTCCAAATAAAACGCATCGGGAAACCAAACCGCATATTTTTCCGCCGCCGCCTTCGCCTCTTTCTCGTGGCCGTTCAACAGATTCACGCCCACTTCGCCCAGCGCCGCACCCGACAAACACAGCAGGCCGCTGTTGTCGCCGTTGGCAATCCACTCTTCTTTCAACTGCGGCAGTTTGCCGTCTTCCTGATGCGTGAACGCCGCCGTAATCAGCTCGCTCAACCGCAGATAGCCGCTGTGGTTTTTAACCAAAAACATCGCACGGAACGGCTGCTCCGGCTTGGCCGGATGCTCGATCCGCACATCTGCCGCCGCAATCGGCTTGATACCCGCCGCACGGCAGGCCTTATAAAATTTCACCAAACCGAATTCGTTCATCAAATCGCTCACCCCGAGCGCAGGCAAGCCGAATTCAGCCGCCTTTTTCACCAACTGCTTGATGCGGATAGTGCTGTCGGTAATCGAAAATTCAGTGTGGACACGGAGCGGAATGTAAACAGGCTGGGTCATAAGTTCAGGCTTTGATAGGGAAAACAGATTGAGGCCGTCTGAAAAACTCGGCCGGTTACGAAGCTCAAACAAAGCTTCCGCGCAAACAGGCCGCATTCTGCACGCACGATTTCGCGTTGCATTCCGCTTTTTTGTCTTTCAAACCGCCGCTCAACGGCAAACGCGTATTGTAGCAGTTTTACCGCTGTTTATCGGCGAAGCATAACGGAAAAAGGCCGTCTGAAAAGCGGATTTTCAGACGGCATCAAGAGGAGAAGCTCAGTTAAAGCTTATTTATGCCTATCGGCATAATCCACCCAGAAATCGGCATTGTCGATACCGGCTTGGCGTGGATCAAATACGGGATCAAGGCCGGCTTTTTTCTGGCGGTCGTAATCGTTTAAGGCTTTCAAAGCGGGCTTGGTCAGCAGCACAATGGCAATCAGGTTGAGGTAGCACATCGAACCGAAACCGATGTCGCCCAATCCCCACATCAGACCGGCCGACTGTACGCTGCCCATAAATACGACTATCAGGAATACTACGCGCAATGCAGTGTTCAAAGCAGGGAAACGCAGTTTTTGGTCGAGATAAACCAGTGCGGTTTCTGCGATGTAGTAGTACGCCATCATGCAGGTAAAGGCGAAGAAGAAAATACCGATGGAAACAAACGTACCGCCGAAGCCGCCGAATACCGTCCCCAAAGCAGCTTGTGTGTAAGCAGTACCTGCTGCCACACCCGGGATATTTTCCACCAACGGTGCTGCCATTCCGGGAACGTGGACGTTATACATACCGGTAATCAGAATCATAATGGCGGTTGAGGTGCAGACGATTACGGTATCGATATACACCGAGAAGCCTTGTACCAAACCTTGTTTCACGGGATGGCTCACTTCTGCGGCAGCCGAGCTGAACGTTGCCTCGCCCGCACCGGCTACATTGGAGAACACTGCGCGGCGCACGCCCCAAGCGATTGCCGTGCCGACTATGCCGCCGAATACCGCATCCGTGCCGAATGCGCTGCCGATAATCAGGCTCACGGTTTCGGGAATCTGTGCAACGTGGGTTACCAACACAATCAGCATCAGGCCGACATAGCCCAAGGCCATAATCGGGATAATGCGGTCGGCTGCGCGAGCAATGCGTTTGGTACCGCCGAAAATCAGGAAAGCAAGTAAAGCGGAAACGACTGCACCGGTTAGCCAAACAGGCAGACCGAATGAAGATTCAAATGAACCTGCAATCGTATTGGCTTGAATGCCGGGAACAAGCACGCCGTAGCTCAGACAAATGACCACAGCGACTACAACCGCAAAGGTTTTCAGTTTCAAACCTTTTTCGATGTAATAGGGTGAGCCGCCGCGGTATTCTCCGCCTGTTTCGGTTTTATACACTTGTGCCA
>JAUNKU010000121.1 GCA_030532645.1 Neisseria sp.
TCAAAGCCTGTGTTTTTTCGCTGAGAAAATCGATAAAGCTGCGTACTTTCGCGCTGAGGAAAGCGCGGTCGATATAGGCGGCGTGCAGCGTTGCCGTGTTGAGCTGATAGTCGTCCAGCACGGTTTTCAGACGGCCGGTGAGAATATCGTTGCGTACCAGCCAGTAGGGCTGGTAGGCCAAACCGCTGCCTGCGAGTGCGAGACGGCGTACCATTAAGGTATTATCGGTTTTGAAGCCGCCGCTGACGGGAATGCTTTCCAAAATGCCGTCTTTGCGGAAACGCAGCGGCGAAATATCGATATAGGTCGGCAGTACCATTTGATGTTCCGCCAAATCGGCCGGTTGCTGCGGCGCGCCGTGTGCGGCGAGGTAGTCGGGCGAGGCAACGATGCGGAACGCGATTTCGGCCAAAGGGCGCACAATCAGCGACGGCGATGGCTCTTGCGTAATCCGCAAGGCGAGGTCGAAGCCGTCGGCAATCAGATTGCTGTGGCGGTTGTCCAAAGAAATATTGAGCGATACTTCGGGATAGCGGCGGCGGTATTCGTCCACCCATTCGGCGAACATTGCATTGGCAAACCAAATCGGTACGGTAATTTTCAGCTCGCCCTGCGGTTTGCCGCTGCCTTGCGCCGCGCGTTCGGCGGCGTTGGCCAAGGTATCGAGCGCGTAGCTGCTTTCGCGGTAATACGCCTCGCCCGCTTCGGTCAGCCCCAGATTGCGGCTGTTGCGGTGCAGCAGTTTGGCGCGGATAGTGTTTTCCAAATGGCTGACGTGTTTGCTCGCCATCGCCGTAGAAATGCCCAAATGCTCGGCGGCGCGGGTGAAACTGCCGCTTTCCACCACTTGGCGGAACACTTTCAGGCTGAATAAGGTGTCCATAATGTTTCCTGAGAAGAAATGATGTGTTGAGTATAAACGATTTATCTGCAAAGAAAAAATGCTTATACTTTCCGTTCATTATTTAACAACAGGAAATCAATAACAATGAATGCTTTGCAACGTTTCTCGCCGATCATCCTCTCAATGCTGCGTATCGCCGCGGCCTATATGTTTATGCTGCACGGTACGGCCAAACTGTTCGCCCTGCCGCACATTGAAATGTTCGACGGTTTGCAGTTCTTCTCTATTTACGGCTTGGCCGGTGTATTGGAAGTGTTCGGCGGCTTTTTGCTTTTAATCGGCTTGTTTACGCGCCCGGTGGCCTTTATTTTGTCGGGTATGATGGCCGTGGCTTATTTTATGGTACACGCCGTGGAAGCGCCGCTGCTGCCGTTGATGAACGGTGGCGAACCGGCTGCATTGTTCAGCTTTATCTTTATCTACCTCGCCTCAGCAGGCGGCGGTGCGTGGAGCGTGGACAAGTTGGTGTTTAAGAAGTGAATGATTTGATGTAAATGAAAAAAATGCCGTCTGAAAAACAGGATGTTCAGACGGCATTTTTGCTGTATCGGCTTGTGTTTCGCTGCCGCGTTCAATTAAAACTTCAAACAAAATCGCCCCACAGCGTTTGCATTGCGGCAATTCCGGCCAGCGAAGCGGTTTCGGTACGCAAAACGCGGCCGCCGAGCAGGACGGATTGGAAACCGGCGGCGAAGGCAGCTGCTTCTTCGGTATCGGTCCAGCCGCCTTCCGGGCCGACCATAAACACGATGCGCTGCGGTTGCCCGAATTGGCTGAGTTTTTGCGCGTGGTTCAAGCCCATCAGCAGTTTCAGGCTGCCGTTGTCGGGTAGGGCGGCGAAGGCTTGTTTCAGGGTTTGCAAGGGCTGCACGCGCGGAACGGTGTTGCGGCCGCACTGTTCGCAGGCGGAAATAACGATTTCCTGCCAACGCTGCACGCGCTTGTCGGCGCGCTCGCCGCTGAGTTTGACAACCGAACGTTCGGCCTGCACGGGAATGATTTCGTTCACGCCCAGCTCCACGCTTTTTTGAATGGTGAAATCCATCCGTTCGCCGGACGATACCGCCTGAATCAGCGTAATGTGCAGCGGCGATTCGTTTTCAGACGGCATCTCGGCCAGAATTTCCGCTTCGGCGGTGCGCTTGCCGATGGCAGTCAGCCGTGCGGAATAGGCCGAACCGTTGCCGTTGAACAATACGATTTCTTCCTGTTCGCGCAGGCGCAGGACGTGGATATGGCGGACAACGGTGTCGGAAAGCGGCAGGCTCTGCCCGGCTTGGAGCGGGCTGTCGGTAAAGAAACGCGGCATAGTTGGGCGAAATGTGAAAATCGGTTAATATAGCAGGCCGCTATTATACCCGAGCCTTGCAAGGCCGTCTGAAAAGCGGCGTGATGGGACGGAAACGGCCGCAGGAAAAGATATGCCCGAATTATTAGAACGATTACAGCAGTTGGTGCGCGACATTGCCGCAAGCGAGGTAATGCCGCGCTTTTTGGCGGTCGAAGCCTGTGCCAAGGCCGACGGTACGATGCTTTCCGAAGCCGATTTGGCTTCGCAGCAGGCGTTTGCCCGCCGCCTGCCCGAACTGATTGACTGTCCGGTGCTCGGCGAAGAGATGACGGAAGCCGAGCAGCGCGATTTGTGGCTGCACAACCACGACGGTTTGTGGGTGGTCGATCCGATTGACGGGACAACCAATTTCGTTAACGGCTTTCCGCATTTTTCCCTTTCGGTGGCCTTTGTCAAGCAAGGCCGCCCCGAAATGGCGGTGGTTTACAACCCTGTGCGCGATGAATGTTTCTACGCGGCACGCGGCCGCGGCGCGTATGTAAACGGCAAAAAGCTGCCGCTTGCCCTGCGCGACAAACGCCTTGCCCGCGCCATTGCCGCAGTGGAAATCAAATATCTGCGTTCCGGAAAATTATCCAGCCGGATGAATACTTTGTCACCTGTCAGCAGTATCCGCAGCCTCGGTTGCAGCACGCTGGACTGGTGTTTTCTCGCAGCCGGCCGCATCGATGTGTATCTGCACGGCGGCCAGAAATTGTGGGACTATGCTGCCGGTGCGCTGATTTTCCAAGAAGCCGGCGGCTTGCTGGCCACTTTGGAAGGCGATGATTTTTGGAGCGGCGAACACGTTTTCAAACGTTCGGTGATTGCCGCCGTCAATCCGGCTTTGTTCGAGCCTTGGCTGAAATGGATTCGGGAGAATCAGTAAGGCATTCGGCATAAAAAGGCCGTCTGAAAAAGCGGAAGAAGTGATGCTTCCGGTTACGTCGGAAACTAAACTTCTTTGGAGCGTGCGCTCTCAGACGGCCTTTCGGCCTATTTGATAAGAAAAACGGAAGCCGTTAAACAGCTTCCGTTTTTTTATTGCTTCAATCAAACCACAATATTCACCAAGCGGTTCGGCACGACGATGATTTTCTTCGGTGCTTTGCCTTCCATAAATTTCTGCGCGCCGGCGGTGGCGAGTGCGGCAGCTTCGATATCGGCTTTGGCGGCATCGGCGGCAACGGTGATTTTGTCGCGCAGTTTGCCGTTTACTTGGACCATCAGCTCGATTTCGGTTTTCACCAAAGCGGCTTCATCAACTTTCGGCCAAGCAGCTTGCCACAACGGCTGGCTGTTCAATTCGCTCCACAAGGCTTCGCAGATGTGCGGCACAATCGGCCACAACAGGCGCAGCACGGCTTCCAAAACTTCCTGTGCCACGGCGCGGCCTTGCTCGGAGGCGAGGTCGGTTTTGTCATATTGGTTCAGCAATTCCATCACGGCGGCGATGGCGGTGTTGAACTGCTGGCGGCGGTCGTAATCGTCCGATACTTTGGCGATGGTGCTGTGCAGTTTCAGGCGCAGCTCTTTGAGCGGTTTGTCCAAGCCGTCTTGGTTGCCTGAGAATGCGGCAACCACACCGCCGTTTTGTACGAAATCGTACACGGTGCGCCACAGGCGGCGCAGGAAGCGGTGTGCGCCTTCTACGCCGGCATCATTCCATTCCAGCGACTGCTCGGGCGGCGATGCGAACATCATAAACAGACGGGCGGTGTCTGCGCCGTAGGCATCAATCAGCTCTTGCGGATCAACGCCGTTGTTTTTCGATTTCGACATTTTTTCCACGCCGCCGATAACCACCGGTTGGCCGTCTGAAATCAGCGTAGCGGCTGTCGGGCGGCCTTTTTCATCGGTTTGCACGCTCACTTCGGCCGGGTTGAACCATTGTTTTTTGCCGTCCGCACCTTCGCGGTAGTAAGTGGCCTGCAAAACCATACCTTGCGTGAGCAGGCTTTGGAACGGCTCTTTGACCGCTACAATGCCTTCTTCGTGCATCAGTTTGGTGAAGAAACGGGCGTACAGCAGGTGCAAAATCGCGTGTTCGATGCCGCCGATGTATTGGTCGGCCTGCAACCAGTATTGCGCGGCTTCGGGCGCAACCATACCACTGTCGAATTTCGGCGACATATAGCGGAACTGATACCAGCTGGATTCGACAAAGGTATCCATTGTGTCGGTTTCGCGTTTGGCCGGTTTGCCGCAGCACGGGCATTCGGTTTCGTAAAACTCGGGCATTTTCGCCAGAGGCGAGCCGCTGCCGTCCGGTACAACGTCTTCCGGCAGGACAACGGGCAGCTGTTCGGCCGGTACGGGTACGTCGCCGCAGCTTTCGCAGTGGATAATCGGAATCGGGCAGCCCCAGTAGCGTTGGCGCGAAATGCCCCAGTCGCGCAGGC
>JAUNKU010000122.1 GCA_030532645.1 Neisseria sp.
GCGGTGTCGCGCGGCATACTGAGAATCTCGCGGCGGATACGCTCAAAAGCTTCGCCGATTTTCGGATTGCCGCAGATAAAGCGGGCGCGGGTCAGCGATTGGTGTTCCCACGTCCACGCGTTTTCGTGCTGGTATTTTTCAAAGGCGGCAACGGAATGGGTGAGAAAGCCGCTGTCGCCGTTCGGCCGCAGGCGCAAATCCACATCGTACAGCGTGCCTGCGCCGGTACTGCCGGAGAGCCAAGTGGTCAGGCGGCGGGCGAGGCGGTTGTAGGTATCGGCCGCATCGGGGTGAGGGTCGTCAAACAGGAAAACCAAATCCAAATCGGAGGTATAGCTCAATTCCTTGCCGCCCAGCTTGCCGTAGCCGATTACGGCAAACTGCGGTTCGTCCGTATGCGTACGCGTCATATCGTTCCACGCGTGTTGCAGGGCTTCGTTCAGCACAATATCGGCAAGGAAGGTAAGCTGGTCGCTGAGGGTTTCCACTTTCGGCCACAAACCGGCCAAATCCTGCACCGCCAAGCGGAAAACTTGTGCGTGTTGGGTGTGGCGCAGGACGTCCATTTTGCTTTCGGTATCGTCCGCTGCCTGCAAGGCCGTTTCCAGCGCGGCGGCAAACTGCGGCCAATCGTGCTGCGTATCCATTAACTGTTTGTTCAACAGCTCGTCCAGCAGAATCGGGTGGCGTTGCAGATAATCGGCAATCCACGCGCTGCGGCTCATAATATCGGCTACGCGCTGCAATTCTTTCGGATATTCCTGCAAAAAGGCCAGATAAGACGAACGGCGGCTGACGGTTTCCAGAAAGTCGAGCAGGCGGAACAGCGCTTGGGTCGGGTTCGGGCAGGCGGCAGCAGCTTCGATAAATTGAGGTACAACGGCATCGAAACGCGCGTGCGCCGTGTGCGGAAGTTGGCGGTATTTGGTGCTGCCGCGCAGATTGTCCAAACGTTGCAAAACGGCGGCACTGCCGAAACCGCGTGCGTCTAAAAGCGCGGTTTGTGCCGCTTCATCGGCGTTTTCCTGCCAAACGGCCGCCAATTCGTGGTTCTGTGCAGGCCGCTCATCTTCCGGCGTACTCAATACGCTGTTGAAAATGCTGTCCACCAGCGCACGGTGTGCGTTGAGGCCGTCTGAAAACGCGGCATAATCGGCAAAGCCCATACTCTCCGCCAAACGCTGCTGCTGCTCGGGATTGTCCGGCAGCGTTTGCGTTTGCTGGTCGTCCCAGTATTGCAGGCGGTGTTCCACATCGCGCAGGAAGCGGTAGGCAGCCAGCAGGCCTTCGGTTTCGGCGGCTTCCAAAATGCCTTCGGTTTGCAGCTGGCGCAAAGTTTCCTGTGTGCCTTTTAATTGCAGGCTTTTCAGACGGCCTGCGCGTATCATTTGGAAAATCTGCGCGATAAATTCCACTTCGCGGATACCGCCTGCGCCGAGCTTGATATTGTCGGCCATTCCCTGCTTGCTTACTTCGCGGCGGATTTGCTTGTGCAGACCGCGCATCGCTTCGTACACATTGAAATCCAGATATTTGCGGAACACAAACGGCCGCACCAGCGCAGCAATATCGTTGGCATACGGCGTTACCACGCGGCCTTTGCACCACGCATAACGCTCCCATTCACGCCCCTGCGTAATCAGATATTGTTCCAAAGCCGCTTCGCTCACCACCAGCGGCCCCGAATCGCCGTCCGGCCGCAGCCGCATATCCACGCGGAACACCTGCCCGTCCGCCGTAATATCGTTCAACAGCGTAATCAGCTTCTGGCCGACTTTGGTAAAAAACTCCTGATTGCTGCGCTCGCGCCGCCCATCGGTTTCGCCGCTTTCCGGATAAACAAAAATCAAATCAATATCGGACGACACATTCAGCTCGTAGCCGCCGGCCTTGCCCATCGCCACCACGCTCAAAAACTGCTGCCTGCCGCTCATTCTGCCGACCGGCTTGCCGTACAGCCCGAGATAGTAGTCATAAGCAAAATCCAACGCTTCATTGACCGCAAAATCAGCAAAGCGCGTAATCGTATCGGTTACCTCCGCCAAATCGCTGATGCGGTTCACATCGCGCACAATGATGTGTGCCACCACATAACGGCGCAAGATACGCAGCTGCCGCGCCAATTCTTCCTCATCTTCCGCCTCGCGAATCGCTGCCCAGTCGGCAAATAAACAGAAATCCTGCTCCGTCAGCGGACGTTCCAGCAGCGGCAGGAAACGTTCGGGCGCAAGATTGCCGTTTTGCCAGTGGCGGGCGAGAAAATGCGAATAACGGCAGGCGTTTTCAATGTGCGTGAGCATAGTGTGTCGTTCCGGAAAAAAGATGACGGAATGATATAGCGGATAAAGCGGTTTTGCCATCGGAAAAACACAAGGCCATTTGAAAAAGCGGGCATTTATTCCTTTTTCAAATATTTTGCCGGTTGGGGAACGGACGGGCAGTTTAAGAGAAAAAATCAAGAGAAGATCGGTAGCAGATTTAAAGACAGACGAACGGCAAGCCATCAGGTACAAATATCCTTTTTCTTCAGGAGAACGTCAGGGGAAAGCAGCAGCTAAATTTTCAGCAGCGTTTTTTCAGACGGCATCAGCTTGAATCATTGCAAGCATACTTTCTGCAAAGCAGGCGGTTGAAAAACGCCCGATAAAGCAAGTTTGCCAAGCTGCGCTATAATGCCCGTTTTCTGTTTCAACCGCCCGATGAGTTCCCGTTACCTGATTATCCAGATGATGCACCACGGCGATGTGCTGCTGCATACCGCTGTGGTTGATGCGCTGAAAAAAGCGCTGCCGCATTGCACCGTCGATATGCTGGTGTATCGCGAAATGCAGGATATATTGTCGGAAAATCCGCAAATCGGCAAAGTGTGGACGGTGGACCGCGCGTGGAAACAGCTCGGTACGTTCGGGCGTTTGCGTGAGGAGCTGCGGCTGGCGGCGGCGTTGAGAAATGCGCATTATGACGTGGTGCTCAATTATTCCGACCGCTGGCGCGCGGCTTGGCTGGCGTATCACAGCGGCGCAAAAACACGGGCGGCGTTTGATTTTGCGAAACGGCGCAATGTGCTTTGGCGGCATTTGCATACGGTATTGATGCCGCACCGTCTGCACGAGATGCACAGTGTGGAAAATGCTTTGAGCCTGTTGGACGGACTGGTTTTGCCGCCGTACGGCAAACCGAGTGTGCTGATGGGGATTTCCGAGGCGACGCGGCAGCGTGCAGCAGGCAAACTGGCCGCCGCAGGCCGTCTGAAAACGGGTGGGGCGGCCAAGCAAGGCTACATACTGATTCACCCCGGTGCACGTTGGGCGTTTAAATGTTGGGAAAGCGGCAAATATGCTGAATTGATTGCGCGGCTGCTGGACGCAGGCGAAAATGTGGTTTTAACCGCCGCGCCGGACAAGCGCGAGCAGAACGTTTTAGATGAAATCTGCGCTTTGCTGCCCGAGCCGCTGCCGCAGACGGGCAGCCTGCTGCGTGTGGACGGGGCGTTCAATCTGCGCGAGCTGGCTGCTGCGATTGACGGCGCGAAACTGTTTGTCGGTGTGGATTCCGTGCCGATGCACATTGCCGCTGCGCTGGGAAAACCGCAAGTGGCTTTGTTCGGTGCAACGTGGGTCAGCCGTTGGCGGCCGTATTCCGAAGCGGCCGAAGTGGTTTGGGCGGGCGATTACGGCAGACTGCCGAACCCTGACTGCGTGGATACCGCGCGCGAGGGCAGTTTGCTCGGCGCGATTTCCGTAGAAACCGTTTGGCAGGCCGTTCAGCGTAAACTGGCCGAAACAGATGACAAGGCCGTCTGAAAAAAGGAGCGTTCAATGAATACCGTCCGAGCTGCCGCCGTGCAAATGGTGTCGTCCTGCAATGTGGCTGACAATATCGCCGCGATGAAGCGTTTGGTCGCCGAAGCCGCAGGGCAGGGCGCGGATTGGGTGCTGCTGCCGGAATACTGGCCGCTGATGGGGCAGACCGACCGCGACAAACTGGCTTATGCAGAGCCCTCCGGCATCGGCCGATTGCAGCAAGTGCTGGCGGAAACGGCGCGCGAATGCGGCGTTACTTTGTTCGGCGGCAGCATTCCGCTGCAAAGCGGTTCGCCCGACAAAGTGCTCAATTCCCTGCCGGTGTACGGTAAAAACGGCGAACTGCTCGGCCGTTACGACAAAATGCACCTTTTCGGCTATTCGGGTTTGGGCGAGCGTTACGATGAAGCCGATACGATTGAGGCCGGACGCGAAGTGCCGCAGATGCAGGCCGACGGCTGGGGCGTGGCGCAAGGTATTTGCTATGATGTGCGCTTTCCCGAATTTTTCCGCGCCCAGCAGCCGTTCGATGTTCTGCTGCTGCCTGCCGCCTTTACCTACACCACCGGCAAGGCGCATTGGGAGCTGCTATTGCGCGCCCGTGCAGTGGAAAATCAATGTTATGTTATCGCCTCGGGGCAGGGCGGTATGCACCAAAACGGCCGCCGCACCTTCGGCCACTCGATGATTATCGACCCTTGGGGCGAAGTGTTGGCACAGCTTCCCGAAGGCGAGGGCGTGATTACCGCTGATTTGGACAAAACGCGGCTGAACAGCGTACGCAGCCGCCTGCCGGCTTTGAAACACCGCATTTTGTAATGTTTG
>JAUNKU010000123.1 GCA_030532645.1 Neisseria sp.
GCGGATTTCGCTGTCCGGTGCGTAGCTGCCTTCGAGCAGTTTTTTCGCCAGCGGGTTTTCGATTTCCGCTTGGATTGCGCGTTTGAGCGGACGGGCGCCGTAAATCGGGTCGAAACCGGCTTGGGCGAGAATGTCCAAGGCTTTGTCGGAAACGGTCAGATGCAGGTTCTGTGTTTTCAGACGGCCTTTGAGGCTTCGCAGCTGGATTTCGGCGATGCTGCGGATATGCTCTTTGCCCAGTCCGTGGAACACGACTACTTCGTCGATGCGGTTAATCAGCTCGGGACGGAAGTAGGCTTTCACATCGTCCATTACGGCTTCTTTGACGGCTTCGTAATCGGCGGTGTCGCCCATCGCTTGGATGTTTTGGCTGCCGATATTGGAAGTCATCACGATAACGGTGTTTTTAAAGTCCACCGTACGGCCTTGGCCGTCTGTCAGGCGGCCGTCGTCCAGCACTTGCAGCAGGATGTTGAATACATCCGGATGTGCTTTTTCTACTTCGTCGAGCAGAATCACGCTGTACGGTTTGCGGCGTACTTGTTCGGTGAGGTAGCCGCCTTCTTCGTAGCCGACATAGCCCGGAGGCGCGCCGATCAGGCGTGAAACGGCGTGTTTTTCCATATATTCCGACATATCGATGCGGATTAAATGGTCTTCGCTGTCAAACAGGAAGCCTGCCAGTGTTTTGCACAGCTCGGTTTTGCCGACACCGGTCGGGCCAAGGAACAGGAAGCTGCCGTATGGTTTGTTCGGATCGGAGAGGCCGGAGCGCGAGCGGCGGATAGCATCCGATACGGCACGCACGGCTTCGTCTTGGCCGACAACGCGGCGGTGCAGAACATCTTCCATTTTCAACAGTTTGTCGCGTTCGCCTTCCATCATTTTGCTTACCGGAATGCCGGTCATACGCGATACGATTTCGGCTACTTCGTCTGCGCCGACTTTGGTGCGGAACAGTTTGTTTGCCTGCTCGCTGCCTTGGCGTTCGGCCGCTTGCAGTTGTTGGCCGAGTTTCGGCAGTTCGCCGTATTCCAGCTCGGAGGCGCGGGCGAAATCGCCTTTGCGTTTGGCCTGCTCGATTTTGAATTTGATTTCGTCAATCTGTTTCTTCAAATCGGCGCTGCCGGAAGAGGCGGCTTTTTCCGCTTTCCAGATTTCGTCCAAGTCGGCGTATTCTTTTTGCAGACCGGCGATTTCTTCGTCAATCAGCGCGAGGCGTTTTTTGCTGGCATCGTCGCTTTCTTTCTCAACGTGCATTTTTTCCATTTTCAGCTGGATAATGCGGCGGTCGAGTTTGTCCATCTGTTCGGGTTTGCTGTCCAGCTCCATTTTGATTCGGCTGGCTGCTTCGTCAATCAAATCAATGGCTTTGTCTGGCAGGAAACGGTCGGTAATATAGCGGTTCGACAATTCCGCTGCGGCCACAATCGCCGGGTCGGTAATGTCGATGCCGTGGTGGATTTCATAGCGTTCCTGCAAACCGCGCAAAATGGCTACGGTATCTTCTACGCTCGGTTCGCCGACCAAAACTTTTTGGAAGCGGCGTTCCAACGCGGCATCTTTTTCAATGTATTGGCGGTATTCGTCCAAAGTAGTCGCGCCGATACAGTGCAGCTCGCCGCGCGCCAAGGCCGGTTTCAGCATATTGCCTGCGTCCATCGCGCCGTCGGTTTTGCCTGCGCCGACCAAAGTATGGATTTCGTCGATGAAAATCAGCGTGTTGCCGTCATCTTGCGCCAATTCGTTCAATACCGCTTTCAGGCGTTCTTCAAATTCGCCGCGGTATTTCGCACCGGCAATCAGCGCGGCCAAATCCAGCACCAGCAAGCGTTTGTTACGCAGGCTTTCAGGTACTTCGCCGTTCACGATGCGCTGTGCCAAACCTTCTACAATCGCGGTTTTACCGACACCGGGTTCGCCGATGAGCACGGGATTGTTTTTGGTGCGGCGTTGCAGCACTTGAACCGCGCGGCGGATTTCATCGTCGCGGCCGATAACGGGATCAAGCTTGCCTTCGCGGGCACGCTGGGTTAAATCAAGGGTGTATTTTTTCAATGCTTCGCGTTGTTCTTCTGCGTTCGGGTTGTCCACTGTGTTTCCTCCACGGACCGCATCAATAGCGGTGTTGATATTTTTTTCAGTCAGTCCGGCGTTTTTCAAAAGCTGCGCGGCTGCGCCGTTTTCCTGTAAAACGCCGATTAAAAACAGCTCGCCGGCGATGTATTCGTCGCCGCGTTTGACGGCTGCTTTGTCGGTTAAATTCAATGCGCCCTGCAATTCGCGGCTCGGCATCAGTTGGCCGCCGTTGCCGGACACTTTCGGCAGCGCGTCTAAGGCCGTCTGAATATCGCGCTTCAACTGCGCCAGATTGCCGCCGGCTTTCAAAATAATACCGGCTACGCCGCTGTCTTGTTCGTCAATCAGGGCTTGTAAAACGTGGGCCGCTTCCAGAAAACCGGCATCTTGCACCAAGGCGCGGCTGTGCGCTTCGGCAAGGGCGTTTTGGAATTTGGCGGTTAGTTTTTCCATTCTCATATTTGCTCGTTCTTTCTTTATGTTTGTTTCACTTGGAAAGCTATATAGGGGTGTTGTGGATAACTTCAAGTGTAAAGAAAGGTTATTGTGGATAAGTTTGTACTGAAAGGCGCAGAAAGGCCGTCTGAAAACAAAACAAAACGCCGGTTTCTGCTGTGCGGAAAACAGAGCAATAAATTGTTTTAACAATATATTTTTACTGTTTTGCCGGGTGTGTGCCGATGTCGGCTATGCAGAAACTTTATTTTGCTTGGTTTTCAGACGGCCTTTGCCGTATGCGGATTTGATTATTTTTTCAGCAGGGCAGGGGCGAGACGGTTAATCGTATCGCGCAGCGGAATCAGCTTGCCGTGGAAAAAATGCGAAGCCTGCGGCAGGGTAATCACAGGAATATCCTGCGGTGCGGCCCAGTCGAAACTTTGCTGCAATTTAACGATTTCATCGATTTCGCCGTGAATCAGCAGCGTATTTTCCGGGCAGGGCGATTGCGGCTCAGGTACTTTGTAATGCTTGACCGCCGGGCCCATCAACAGCAGCAGATCGGGTACGCGCTGATGGGCGGCAAACACGGATACATAACCGCCGAAGGAAAAACCGGCGATGATAAGCTTTCCGGCATTCGGGTGCTGTGCGCGGGCAAAGTCAATCACGCTCACGCAGTCTTCGCTTTCACCGCGGCCGTAATCGTGTTCGCCCTCGCTGTTGCCTACGCCGCGCAGGTTCGGCAGATAGCAGTGGAAACCCATTTTCGCCAGCGCTTTGGCCGCCGTCTGAATAACTTTGTTGGTAAACGTACCGCCGTGGCGCGGATTAGGGTGGTTGACTACGGCCACGCCGCGTTCTTCGCCGTGCGCCGGCAGGTAAATCGCTTCCAGCGTGCCGACCGGGCCGGCGATGTGGATAACATTGGTTGGATTCAGCATAGTATGTTCTTTTATGGATTGCGGTCCGGCTGAAAATAATGCCCTGCCGCGTTTTTTAAAGAGTGGGCAGATTATGTGTTTTCAGACGGCCTTACAGGAAAAAGGTTTTGCCGTTGTTCAGATTGGCCGATTTTGCCGCAGACAAAATCCGTTTGAAATCGATTTGGTAAAGCTCGGTCAGCTTTTCCGCACGTTTTTTCAGGTTGTCCAAATTCAAATCGCGCGGCGTTTGCTGAAAAGCCATTACCGCCATATTGCCGTGGCTTTCCGCCGGAATTTCCAGCACACGGCCTTCAAATACGTCCAGCAGCGTTTCCACAAAGCGGCGGTAGCGTTTGTCGCCGCTCCACCAATTCGTAACGAACACGCCGTTGTCAGACAAGGCCGTGCGGCAGTGGCGGAAAAATTCTTCGCTCACCAGCGCATCAATAATTTGTTCACCGTCAAAACCATCCACCAGCAGCACATCCGTACCGCCGCGCAGTGTCTTAATATATTCCGCGCCGTCGGCCTCGACAATTTCAAAACGCTCGCCTTCAAACGGCAGCTCGAACAGCGCACGCGCCACGCTGATTACCTGCGGATTGATGTCCACCGCCGTTTGTTTGGTGTCCGGCAGAAAAGCATCGATCCAGCGGGCGAACGAGCCGCCGCCCAAACCGATTTGCGTAATGTGTTGCGGCGCATCGCGAAACAGCAGCCAGCCCATCATCGCGCGGCTGTACGAAAGCACCAGCTCGGGCGGATTTTCTGTGTTCATCGAGCTTTGAATGGTGGCACTGCCCAAATGCAGCGAACGGATATTGCCTTCTTCGGAAATACCCACTTCCGGCAGCTCGAAACGCTGCGCGCGCAGGCGGCGGTAAGGATGGTGTGCCATAGTGACGGAATATCTGTTGGAAAGAAAACCGCGTATTTTAGCAAAGATTGCACGGGTAGTGGGGCAGCACAGCAATGCCGTCTGAAAAGAGCCGTTTTTCAGACGGCACTGCAAAAAATAAATTTGGTATAGAAACAGATTTTTAGCAGATAATCGGCAAGATTGGCCGGAAAATGCTTGCCGTTTTCTGAAAACGGCTGCATAATACGCGCTTTCCTGCCGGTGTAGCTCAGTTGGTAGAGCACCTGACTTGTAATCAGGGGGTCGCGAGT
>JAUNKU010000005.1:0-5807 GCA_030532645.1 Neisseria sp.
TTTTCAGACGGCCTTCCAAACCCAAAGGCCGTCTGAAAACAAATGCCGAACAAATCCAATCCGATGCGCCCTTTCCTGATTGCCGCACTCTGCGGCTGCCTGTTGGCTGCCTGCCGAAGCCTGCCCGATATTTCCGGCAGGCCGCAAAGCCTGTCGCTGCCGCCCGAGCAAGGCGGACGGATTCAGCAGGCGTGGCAGCTTACGCCGCACCGCCCGGGTGAAAGTTCGGTGTATCTGCTGGCCGATGCACACGATGCGCTGGTGGCGCGTGCCGTATTGCTGGCGCAGGCCGAACGTTCATTGGATATTGCCTACTATATCTGGCACGACGATGTTTCCGGCCGGATGTTGATGGCAATGCTGCAACAAGCGGCACGGCGCGGCGTACGCGTGCGGCTTTTGCTGGACGACAACAACACGCGCGGAACGGATCATTTGCTGGCCGCGCTGGATGCCGAGCCGAACCTTGAAATCCGCCTGTTCAACCCCTTTCTCCACCGCCGCCTGCGTCCGCTCGGCTATCTTACCGATTTTCCGCGCCTGAACCGCCGTATGCACAACAAATCTTTTACCGCCGACGGCAAAATCAGCATTGTCGGCGGCCGCAATATCGGTGACGAGTATTTTCAGGTGGGCGGCGAAGCCGGTTTTGCCGATTTGGACATTCTCGCAACCGGCAGCATTACCGCCGAAATTTCGCGCGATTTCGACCGCTATTGGAACAGCGCGTCCAGTTATGCGTTTGCCGACATCGTCCCCGAAGCCGATGCTGCCGAAGGGCAGGCTCTGTTGGATTATGCCGAAAGCGACGATGCCCCTGTGTGGCAGCAGAACCGCGAGCAAATTCTCAATGCGCCGCTGTTCCGCGATTTGAGCCGCGGTAAAGTGAATTGGACGAAAGTACGCGCCAAATTGGTAAGCGATGATCCGGCCAAAGCGCTGGCACGCGGCAAAGCCGAAAGCAGCGCAGCGGAAAAGCTGGCCGAAACGCTCGGTCGCCCTGAAAAAGAAATGTATATCGTGTCGCCCTATTTCGTGCCTGCCGATGACGGCGTGGCCGCATTGGCGGATTTGCAGCAAAACGGCGTAAACGTTAATATTTTAACCAATTCCCTGCACGCAACCGATGTGGCGGCCGTCCATTCCGGCTACGCGCGCTACCGCAAACCGCTGCTGCAAAACGGCATCGGCCTGTATGAGCTGAAATCCGCCCACGCATTGCCGAAAAGCAAAGACCGCGGCCTGACCGGCAGCAGCGTTACCAGCCTGCACGCCAAAACTTTGATTGCAGACGGCCGGAAAATGTATGTCGGCTCATTCAACTTCGATCCGCGCTCTGCCCGTCTGAACACCGAAAGCGGCATTGTTATCGAACATCAAGGCTTGGTCGGCGCGGTGCAGCGCAGCTTGCTCGAAACCACGCCGCAACACGCCTACCGCGTTGTCCTCAACCGACAAAACCGCCTGCAATGGTACGAACCGCCGCCCGAAGCCGCCGTTCACAACAGCGAACCGGAAGCCGGTTTCTGGAAACGGCTGGGTGTCAAGATTTTATCGATGCTGCCGATTGAGCAGCTGCTTTGAGGCCGTCTGAAAACCATCCGTATAAAGGAACACCCGATGAAGCCCGCAAATCTCTTGCTGTTTGCCGTTCTGCCGCTGCTGTTAAGCGCCTGCGGCAGCAGCAACCCGCCTGTTTCTGCCAAAAAACGCCCGAGCGCACACACCGCTTCGGCCGTCAAACCCGTCCGTATCCGCCATATCGACCAACACAGCGGCGGCCAAGAGCTGATGCTGCACGCAATGGATTTGGTAGGTACGCCTTACCGTTGGGGCGGCAGCAGCGACAGCGGTTTCGATTGCAGCGGAATGATTCAGTTTGTCTATAAAAACGCGCTGAACGTGAATCTGCCGCGTACATCGCGCGATATGGCTGCGGCCAGCCGCAATATCGGCAAAAAACAGCTGAAAACCGGCGATTTGGTATTTTTCAACACTTCCGGCAAAGGCATTTCACACGTCGGCCTGTATCTGGGCAACGGCGATTTCCTGCACGCACCGCGCAGCGGCAGCAGTGTCAAGACCGAAAAACTTGATCATCCTTACTACGCAAAACGGTTTGTCAAAGCCGGCAGTTTTTTCTGATTGGCCGAAGCAGGCCGCTTATTTGAGAACGGCCGTTGCGGCAAACCGAAGGCCGTCTGAAAACCCGTTTGCGTGATGCAAACCCGATGGTTTTCAGACGGCCTTTTATCATCAAGCGAAGATGTTTACAGATAAACAATCTCGCCGCTGCGTCCTTTGCTCTCTTCGCTCGCCCAATACACAAAATCAGGCATCAATGCACTCATTTCGCGGCGCTCGGTACGCGATTCGCCGGGGTGGGTTTTTTCGCGCTGCGGCGAATTGACCGCACCGGGTACCAGCACATTGGCGCGTAAATTCTCAAAACGACCCCATTCGTCGGCCGCCACGCGGCAAAGATAGTTTACCGCTGCTTTCGATGCACCGAAGCCGCCCCAATAAGCACGCGGCGTTTCGCCGTGGCTCTCGCCGACAAAAATCACCGAAGCATCGGGCGACTGTTTCAGCAGCGGCAGAAACGCGCGGGTCAGCGCCATTGGCGCAACCGTGTTGATGCGGTATTGGTTTACCCACTCGCCCACTGTTTGGAAATCCAACGGCGAAAGCGCATAAAAATAGCTGGCGCAATGCACGATGCCGTCCACGCGGCCGCCGGTTGCTTCGGCGATGGTAGCGGCTAGCTGCTCGTATTCTTTTTCTTCGGCAGTCAGCAAGTCAAAGCGGACGGCAAACGGCTCGGGATAACCGGCCGCTACGATTTCGTCATACACTTTTTCCATTTTTTTCTGATGGCGTGCAATCAAAACCACGGTTGCACCTTCTGCCGCATAGCTTTTAGCCACTTCTGCGCCGATGCCTTGCGAAGCACCGGTTACCAAAATCGTTTTGCCGTTCAATTTTCCGGACATATCGTTTCCTTTTTCATCATATCGGCAGCAGCCAGTTCCGCCGCTGCCGTTCCGGCCGCCAGCCCGTCTTCGATACGGTCTGCGGCTGCGGCACGCAAATACGCGCCGGCCAAATAAATATGCTGTTGCTCCAACACCGCGCAATCGGGCACGCAACGCCCTGTTTCTGCTGCCAAAACTGGCTGCCATTCGGTTTCCGTATAATCAGGCATACAGCGCGGTAAAGCAGGATTGAGCGAGCGGACGGCTTCGTCCAGCTGTTGCAGAAACGCCGCTTCCGCCTCTGTATTTTCCGCCGCTTCGCGCGGCGCAAGCCATACTTGGACGCGTGCGGTAAAGCGGCCGTTGTGCGGCGTATCTTCCCACATCCTGAATACCGCAAGGCCGTCTGAAAACAAAGCCTTGCCGGCATTGCCGCAAAGTGTAAACAGCAAGCCGTTTTGCGGCAGGCGCAGGGCTTGCGGATAACGAAGCCGGATTCGGCCTTTGGCTTGATATGGCATTGCAAGCAAGCTGCTCATTAGCGTTTCCGGCGTATGTTCCGGCAATAAAGCAGCGGCCTTTTCAGACGGCAGCGCCACAATCACGCGGTCGAATGCTTCGCCGTTTACCGCCACTTGCCCGTTCGGCAGACACGCCAAGCGGCCGTTTACCGTTTCATTGCGGAAAATACCGCCGCTGTTTTCCAGATAAGTTTGCGCGACCCCGGCAAAGGTTTTGCCGAAATCAGACGGCAGGTAATGTACGCGGCTGTGTTCGCGCGAAGACATTACCGTTTCGCGCAGCAGGTTTTGTGCCGCAGCCAGCGATACTTTCTCCAAAGGCGTATGCAGCAGCGCGGCAAACGGCTGCCAAAAACCGCGCAGCAGCTTGGGCGGACAATATTCGGCGCGCAGCCAAGCGGCCAAACCGCCCTGCGGCACTCGGATTTTGCCGAGTTTCGTCCACTGGCGCAGCAACGTTTTCTGCTCGCTGCGGCTCAAACCTTTGGCACGGCGCACGCCCAACAGGCGGTTGAACGGTGCCGGCCAATCGGCCAAACGGAACGAAAAACCGTCCGCCGTCTGCCAGCCGAAGACTTCTCCGTCCGGCAATTCCACACCGATTTCGGCGCATAAACGTTGCAAACGGCTGTCGGCGGCAAACACAAGGCCGTCTGAAAAAAGCTGCTGATCAGCGGCAAACAGCGTTACCGAGCTTTTGCGCGCAGCGTGCAAGGCTGCCGCCCAGCCGCTCCAAGTTGCGCCGATAACGGCGGTTCGCACGGTTTTCATAATTTAAATCCGAACAGCCGCGTTTTCCATACAATCCGCGCTTGGCGCGGCGCAGGAATCGCCAGTGTATAGTTCAAAACATTGAGTACGCCGTCGCGGCGGATTTCCTGCAACAGCGCATAAACCAGCGCAGCAGCGGCGCTTAACGGTTTTTGTGCAGAACGGTCTTTATCCGGCAGAAGCTCTGCGGCACGGCGCAGATGCGTTTCGGCACGGGCGATTTGCGCGTCCAGCAAGGCGGCCAGCTCCGGCGTTGCCTTGCCGTGCAGAATATCGGCCGCCGGAACATTGAAACGCTGCATTTCGTTCATCGGCAGATAAATCCGTCCGACTCGCGCATCTTTGCCGACATCGCGCACGATTTGCGCCAAGCGCGCCGCTGTGCCATTTTCTTCGGCCGACTGTAAACTCCGTTCGTCGCTGAAACCGGCAATCCGCGCAGCCAAACGCCAAGCAGAGCCGGATACGCGGCGGCAGTATTGTTCCAACCACGCCGCATCGGTATAACGCATTTGACGCATATCGGTTTCAGTGCCGTCGATGATGTCGGCAAACTCTTGCTGCGGCAGTGAAAAATGCCGTGCAATCTCGGCAACTGCCTGATGCACAGGCGTTTCCGGTACGCCGCCGTTGAATGCCTTGGCTAAATCTTGCCGCCGCCATTCCAAAGCCGCCTGCGCCACCTGCATATCGGAACATTCGGACGGCAGGCGGGCAAGTTCGCTGCAAAATACGTCCAGCACCATCAGCGCATCACGTTTTTGACCGGGCAAAATACGGTACACCGCAGCAAATGCGCCGCGCCCGGCGGCGGCCTGCTCACGGCAGTATTCCAAAGGCTGCATACTCAACACTTTAATCGGATAAAGAGCGGATTGTAACGCGGCGGCGGCCTCTTTGCCATCTTGTTCGGCAAAAGGCCGTCTGAAAACCGGTTTTCAGCGCAAACCCCGCTGTTTTCAGACGGCCAGAACGGTACTTACATAACAAATGCATCAATACGGCTGCGGATGAACTTCACCAACAAATCGTGCAGCGGCTGCTCGTCTTCCAAGGCGTAGAATTTTTCGTCGTATTCCGTCAGCGGATTGTTTTCGTATGACGCGCAGAATTGCTCCAAGGTGCCGTTATGCCGCTCGGCAATGCCGTTTTCGCGGTAGCAACGGCAGGCATCGGCAGCCAGTTCGGCATATTTCGGCGCACCGATCAGCTCGAAAGATTCGTGCAGATATTTCGAGGCTTCGGCCTCGGTGTTGTAGTAATACTGGTTGAAACCGCCGTTGTCCACTTCGCCGGCCAGAATAAACAGCGCATATACGGCGCGGCGCTCGGGCGACAAGGTGGCCAGATATTCGGCCTCGCCCAAATGCTCGGGGGCTTGTACGGCCAGCGTGTCAAACACCGTTAAAACCAGCTCGTCGTCGGAAGTGTTGTTGAGAATATCGGCGGTCAAATGCTCGTGAATGGTGCGGTGTTCGAATTCTTCAAACATTGTTTGCACATCGGCAAACAGTCCGGCCATTTCCTGCTCGAATTCTTT
>JAUNKU010000005.1:5907-34467 GCA_030532645.1 Neisseria sp.
TTCGCCACACCGAAAATCTTCAAATTCGGAAACTCTTTCGGATTGCGCGGCAGATTGGCTTTCGGCACGATAGCGGCCTTGAAGCCGAGTTTTTCCGCTTCTTTCAAACGTTCCTGACCGCGCGCGACAGGGCGGACTTCGCCGCCCAAGCCGATTTCGCCGAAGGTTACCATTTTTTCCGGCAGCGGTTTATTGCGGAAGCTCGACAACATTGCCAAAATCACCGCCATATCGGCGGCAGGCTCGGTAATTTTTACGCCGCCCACGGCATTCAGAAACACATCTTGATCGAAACAGGCAATGCCGGCGTGGCGGTTCAGCACGGCCATCAGCATCGACAAACGGTTTTGTTCCAAGCCGACGGTTAAGCGTTTCGGCGTGAAGCCGTGCGCATCATCTACCAAAGCCTGAATTTCCACCAGCAAGGGGCGGCTGCCTTCTTGCGTTACCATCACGCAGGAGCCGGGAACATCATCGCGGTAGCTCGCCAGAAAAATCGCCGAAGGATTGGAAACACCTTTCAAGCCGTGCTCGGTCATTGCAAACACGCCCAGCTCGTTGGCCGCGCCGAAGCGGTTTTTAATCGCGCGTATCATCCGGTAATTGGAATGCTGGTCGCCCTCGAAATATAAAACGGTATCGACCATATGCTCCAATACGCGCGGGCCGGCAATCGCGCCGTCTTTGGTAACGTGGCCGACCAAAATCATTGCAATGCCCATCTGTTTGGCCATACGCGTCAGCTGCGCCGCACATTCGCGCACCTGCGATACCGAACCGGGTGCGGAAGTGATTTGGTCGGAATACATCGTTTGGATAGAATCGATAACGACCACGTCCGGCTCGTGCTGCTTCAAGGCCGTCTGAATAGCTTCCATACGGATTTCCGCCAGCAGGTTCACGCCGTCGGTCGGCAGCTCCAAACGCTGCGCCCGTAAAGCAACTTGTTGCGCCGATTCCTCGCCGGAAACATATAAAACTTTGCGGCTCTGCGCCATTTTCGCCACGGTTTGCAGCAACAGCGTAGATTTGCCGATACCCGGATCACCGCCCAGCAGAATCACCGCTCCCCGCACCAAGCCGCCGCCCAATACGCGGTCAAGCTCGCCCATTCCGGTCGGATTGCGCGGCACTTCCTGCGCGGTAACTTCCGCCAAAGGCTGCACTTTGGAAACATCGGCCGCCCAAGACTGGAAACGCGCATTTTTCGGCTCGGGCGCAGCCAAACCTTCCTGCAAAGTGTTCCATTCGCCGCAATGCGGACATTTACCCTGCCACTTCTGCACAGTTCCGCCGCATTCGCTGCACGTGTACACTGTTTTCGGCGCTTTTGCCATAATGCTTCCTACAAATCCTGTAAAACGGCGATTGTATAGCGAATACCAACCGCTTGCCATAGCCCCGGCAGAACAAACTGCCCTGCCCGCCCGCTTGTTTTTCAGACGGCATCAGCATCTGTTCCAGCGAATTGGTGTTTACCGAAATCCTTTTGTCTTCCAGAAACACACGGAACATTGAAACAAACCGATAGATGTACTGCTAAAAATCATCGTCCGGCATACTTCTGTTATCTCTTCTATTCCAAACCGAAGTTCCGGCATTATCAATACAAAGGCAACACAAAGGCCGTCTGAAAATCCGTGCTGCCTAAGAATCAAGCAGTACGTTTTTTTCAGACGGCCTTTCGGTCGGATTAAGGGCTTATGCCTTCAATCTTAACCGTGCAATGCGCGCTTGTCGGCAGCCAGGGCCGCTTCGTGCAACACTTCCGACAAGGTCGGATGCGCGTGGATGATGCGAGCGATGTCTTCGCTGCTGGCAGAGAATTCAAGGCTCATCACGCCTTCGGCAACCAGTTCGCTGACCATCGGGCCGATCATATGTACGCCCAAAATGCGGTCGGTTTTGGCATCAGCCAACACTTTAACCGTACCTTTGGCTTTGCCCAAGCCCAATGCGCGGCCGTTTGCGCCGAAACCGGAAGTGCCTTTTTTGTACTCGATGCCTTCGGCTTTGAGCTGCTCTTCGGTTTTGCCGACCCAAGCAATTTCCGGATCGGTGTAAATTACAAACGGTACATTGTTGAAATCGATGTGCGGTTTCTGACCGGCAATGCGCTCGGCCACAGCCACGCCTTCATCGCTGGCTTTGTGCGCCAACATCGGGCCGCGTACCACGTCGCCGATTGCCCAAACGTTCGGCAGATTGGTACGGCAGTCGCCGTCCACTTTGATAAAGCCGCGCTCGTCTTTTTCCAAGCCGACTGCTTCGGCGTTCAGGCCTTCGGTGTTCGGAATACGGCCGATGGAAACAATCAGCTTGTTGAAGGTTTCGGTTTTGGCTTCGCCTTTGGCGGTTTCAAATTGAACTTGTACGCCGTCGGCCACGTTTTTGATTTCGCCGATTTTCACGCCCAATTCAATGTTCAAACCCTGCTCTTTGGTGAAGTATTTGAACGCTTCTTTGGCGATTTGCTGGTCGGCTGCGGCCAAGAATACCGGAGCAGCTTCGAGGATGGTTACTTCCGCACCCACGCGGTTCCATACGGAGCCCATTTCCAAACCGATTACGCCCGAACCGATGATGCCCAATTTGGCAGGCACTTCGGTCAGATTCAATGCACCTTCGTTGTCCAAAACGTTTACATTGTCAATCGCGATTTGCGGCAGCGGACGCGGTACGGAGCCGGTAGCCACAATAACGTGTTTGGCTTCGACAACGCTTTTTTCGCCTTTGTTGTCCACTTCGATTTGGTAGAAATCACCGTTTTTACCGGCAAACGAACCTTTACCGTGAATGCTTTCTACTTTGTTCTTTTTAAACAGGAACGCAATACCGCCGGTCAGTTTGGTAACGATTTCGTCTTTGCGCTCAATCATTTTGGCAGCATCAAATTTGATGCCGTCCACTGTAATGCCGTGTTCGGCAAAATCGTGTGCCGCAGCGTGGAAATGCTCGGAAGACTGCAACAGTGCTTTTGACGGGATACAGCCTACGTTCAAGCAGGTACCGCCCAGTGCAGGCGCATCACCTGCTTTGTTTACACCTGCATCGATACAGGCGGTTTTGAAACCCAGTTGTGCGGCACGGATAGCGGCTACATAACCGCCCGGACCGGCACCGATAACGACTACGTCGAATTGTGACATTTTATTTCCTTGTAAATTACGGCCGTTGCTGAAATACAGAATCCTTCGGCTTTCAGACGGCCTTTATCAATGCCTGAAAGACGGCCGTGTAGCTCTGCTGCTTCGTTTTATCAACGTTTCAAGCTAAACCCGTTTACGGGAAAACGCAAAATCAACCAGCAGAGCCTGAGGCCGTCTGAAAACAGCCTAGATTACAGATCCAACAGCAGGCGTGCAGGATCTTCCAGCAGGTCTTTAATGGTAACCAGCGTCAGCACAGCTTCACGGCCGTCAATGATACGGTGGTCGTAAGACAGCGCCAGATACATCATCGGACGGACAACTACTTGGCCGTTTTCAACCACAGCGCGCTCTTTGGTTGCGTGCATACCCAAAATGGCAGATTGCGGCGGATTGATGATCGGAGTAGACATCATTGAGCCGAAAGTACCGCCGTTGGTAATTGAGAAAGTACCGCCGGTCAAATCTTCAATTGCGATTTTGCCGTCTTTGGCTTTTACTGCGTAATCTACAATCGCTTTTTCGATTTCGGCAATGCTCATTTGGTCGGCATCACGCAGAATCGGTACAACCAGACCGCGCGGGCTGCCGATCGCAATACCGATATCGAAATAGCCGTGGTAAACAATGTCTTTACCGTCCACAGAAGCATTCACTACCGGGAATTTTTTCAGCGCGGCAACGGCTGCTTTGACAAAGAACGACATAAAGCCCAGCTTCACGCCGTGCTCTTTTTCGAATTTTTCTTTGTATTTGTTACGCAAGTCCATTACTGGCTTCATATTGACTTCGTTAAATGTCGTCAAAATGGCGTTTTCTTGCTGTGAAGCCAGCAGACGCTCGGCTACGCGCGCGCGCAAACGGCTCATCGGTACACGTTCTTCCGGACGTGCGCCTTGCGGTACGGCAACGGCAGGCGCAGCTGCTTTCGGTGCTGCTTGGGCGTTTTGCACGTCTTCTTTCAAAACGCGGCCGTCGCGGCCTGAACCTTGTACATCGGCAATGTTCACGCCTTTTTCGGCAGCCAGTTTTGCGGCGGCAGGCATTGCCACACCGGCTTGTGCATTAGATGCAGGCGCAGCAGCCGGAGCAGCTTCTTGCGCAGGTGCTGCGGCTTCCGGAGCGGCAGCTGCGGCAGCGGCTTCGGTATCGATTTTGGCAATCAGTTGTTGGGATTCAACGGTTTCGCCGTCTTGAACCAAGATTTCAACCAACACACCTGATTGCGGCGCAGGAACCTCCAAAACCACTTTATCGGTTTCAATATCCACCAAGGTTTCGTCGCGGGTAACGGCTTCGCCGACTTTTTTATACCAAGATACCAAAGTACCTTCGGTTACGCTTTCCGCAAATACGGGAACTTTTACTTCTTCAATCATATTTCACTCCAAAAGGTTGTGTTGAGGCCGTCTGAAAAACGGTATTCAAATCTTATTTGAAACGGGATTTTTCAGACGGCATAGCTGTTAGTTCAAGCTCAAAGCATCGTCAATCAGCTGTTTGAGCTGGGCAACGTGTTTGCTCATATAGCCCACCGCAGGCGATGCGCTGCTCGGACGGCCGGCAAAGCCGACTTTTTGGCCGTCTTTGGCCAAAGCTTCCAAACGGTGGCGGGTTTGATACCACGCACCTTGGTTTTTCGGCTCTTCTTGCGCCCAAACGATTTCGCTTGCGTTCGGGAATTTTGCCAGTTCGGCTTCCGCTTCGGCATACGGGAACGGATACAGCTGTTCCACGCGCACGATGGCGATTTCGTTTTCCAAGCCGCGTTCGGCACGGGCATTGGCCAAATCGTAGTACACCTGACCGGCACACATTACGACACGTTTAACACTGCCGTTATCCGCACGCTCGGCAGTGTCGCCGATAACCGGACGGAAAGTCGTACCTTCCAAGAAGTTTTCCAGCGGACTCATCGAATCTTTGTAGCGCAGCAGGCGTTTGCTCATAAAGATGACCAGCGGTTTGCGGTATGAACGCAGCTGTTGGCGGCGCAGAATATGGAACATTTGCGAGGCTTCAGACGGCATCACAATCTGCATATTGTGTTCGGAACACAGTTGCAGCCAGCGTTCCAAACGCGCAGACGAGTGTTCAGGACCTTGACCGTCATAGCCGTGCGGCAGAATGGTTACCAGACCGCACAAACGACCCCATTTGGTTTCGCCCGATGCGATAAATTGGTCGATGGCAACCTGCGCACCGTTGGCAAAGTCGCCGAACTGTGCTTCCCAAATGGTCAATTTATCAGGCGCAGAGCAGGCAAAGCCGTATTCAAAGGCCATTACGGCTTCTTCGTTCAGAATCGAGTCGATTACCATAAAGCTGGCTTGGTGGTCGCTCATATGCTGCAACGGAATGTATGTACCGTCATCCCATTTTTCGCGTTTTTGGTCGTGCAATACGGCGTGACGGTGCGAGAATGTACCGCGACCGGAGTCTTCGCCGGAAATGCGTACGGCAGTGCCGTTGGTTACCAAGCTGGCATAAGCCACTGTTTCGGCCATACCCCAATCCAAAGGCTGCTCACCAGCGGCCATTGCACGGCGGCTTTGCAGTACGCGCTTGGCGGTATTATGCAGCGCAAAGTTCTCAGGAACTTCGGTAAATTTGTCGGCCAAACGCTGAATATCGGCAGCCGGCAAGCCGCTTTCCACTTTTTCGCGCCAATCTTGGCCTTGGTATTTAGACCAGTCGATGCGGTGTTTGCTTTCGTAATCGGTCAGGCGGGTTTGCTCAACGTGTTCGCCGCGATCCAAAGCGTCACGGTAGGCTTTGATGTAGCCTTCGGCTTCTGCTGCTTCGATAACGCCTTCTTTGGCCAGTTTTTCAGCATACAATGCCCGCGTACCCGGATGTTTGGATACGGCTTTGTACATCATCGGCTGAGTCAGTGTCGGATCATCGCCCTCGTTGTGACCGAGTTTGCGGTAGCACACCAAGTCGATAACCACATCTTTTTTGAAGGTTTTACGGTAATCCATAGCGGCTTGGATAACATAGCACACAGCTTCCGGATCATCGCCGTTTACGTGGAATACCGGTGCTTCAACCATCTTGGCGATATCGGTACAGTACACAGTAGAGCGTACATCACGGGTATCGGAAGTGGTAAAGCCGATTTGGTTGTTGATAACGATATGTACGGTACCGCCGGTTGTGTAACCGCGCGTTTTCGACATATTGAAAGTGGCTTGGTTAACGCCCAAACCGATGAAGGCGGAGTCGCCGTGAATCAGCACCGGCAATACTTGGTCGGTACCGTCTTCGCCGCGACGGCGTTGTTTGGCACGGGTTGAACCTTCCACCACCGGATTGACGATTTCCAAATGTGACGGGTTGAACGCCAGAGTCACGTGAACCGGGCCGGTCGGCGTAGCAATGTCGGAGCTGAAACCGTTATGGTATTTTACGTCGCCGCTCGGCAAAGTAATTTCAGCTTTGCCTTCGAATTCGGCAAACAAATCGCTTGGTTTTTTGCCCAAGGTATTAACCAAAACATTCAGACGGCCTCGGTGTGCCATACCGATGATAACTTCTTCCACGCCGTCTTTACCGGCATTTTGAATCAGATAGTTCAAGCCGGCAATCGCGCTTTCGCCACCCTCAACAGAGAAACGTTTTTGACCCACGTATTTGGTATGCAGGTAGCGCTCCAAAGTTTCGGCAGCAGTAACCTGTTTCAGAATATAGCGTTTTTCGTCTTTATTGAAATTAGGCGTAGACAAATCGCGCTCGAAACGGTTGCGGATCCAATGGCGTTCGGCACGGTCGCCGATGTACATATATTCCACACCGATGTGGCCGCAATAAGTCTGTTTCAGCTTGCTGATAATATCTGACAAAGTCAGTTTGTCGTTTTTATTGGCAAAATCACCCTCGCCCACGCTGAATTTAACAGCCATATCGGCATCATTTAAACCGTGCTGCTTAGGATCCAAACCTTCCAAATGTACAGGCGGTTTGCGGTTCAGCGGATCAAGCTGTGCCGCACCTGCGCCCTGAATACGGTAAGCCGACATCAGACGCAACACACCTACCTGTTTCTTCAAAAGATTTTCATCTACTGCACCAGCCGCCACAGGACGCGACTTGGCCAGCTGAACAAAAGACTCCTGAATAGGACGGTGTGCCACATCACGGCCTGTTGCCCCGGGCTGCGCCGCCAAATCGGAAAAATACTGCTTCCAGTATTCGCTGACCGAATCGGGATTATTCAGAAATTCTTCATACAACTCTTCAATATAAGGTGCATTAGAGCCGAACAGATAAGAAAAACTTTGTTGTTCGTCCATCATATCTTTTTACCTTCTTCTCGTTAAAATGAAGAGTGGAAAGAGCCCATTTTCGCGATACATATCCGAAAATTTCTCATTCCACCCTATTAAAGCCGATTAGTTTACTCTTTTCATTTCACTGATGCCAGTAGCTGGCACAAAAATTAAGGTTATCTATCAGCGTTTGTCTACGGCAACGTAATCGCGACGTGCTTCACCGGTGTACAACTGGCGAGGGCGACCGATTTTCAGCGTAGGATCGCTGATCATTTCGTGCCAGTGTGAAATCCAGCCTACGGTACGCGCCAAGGCGAAGATTACTGTAAACATAGACACAGGAATACCCAAAGCAGACAATACGATGCCTGAGTAGAAGTCTACGTTAGGATACAGTTTACGCTCTACGAAGTACGGATCGTTCAATGCAATTTTTTCCAATTCCATTGCCAGCTTGAACTTAGGATCATTTTCCAAGCCCAGCTCTTTCAATACTTCGTAGCAGGTTTCACGCATAATGTTGGCACGCGGATCCATATTGCGGTATACGCGGTGACCGAAGCCCATCAAGCGGTATTTACGCTCTTTCACGCCTTCCATAAAGGCTGCCACATTTTCCACGCTGCCGATTTCGTCCAGCATTTTCAACACAGCTTCGTTTGCACCACCATGAGAAGGGCCCCACAGGCTGGCGATACCGGCTGCGATACACGCAAACGGATTAGCACCGGAAGAACCGGTTAAACGTACGGTTGAAGTAGAAGCATTTTGTTCGTGGTCTGCGTGCAGGATAAAGATGCGATCCAACGCACGTACCAATACTTCGTTTGGAACGTACTCTTCACACGGTGTTGCAAACATCATATGCATAAAGTTTGCAGTGTATGACAAGTCATTCTTCGGATAGTTGAACGGCAGACCGTTGGAATAACGGTAACACATTGCAGCAATTGTCGGAATCTTGGAAATCAGACGGTAAATCGCTACTTTTCGGTGTTCAGGATTGTTGATGTCCAAGCTGTCTTGGTAGAAAGCAGCTAATGCGCCTACTACGCCGACCATCATAGCCATCGGATGTGCATCGCGACGGAAGCCGCGGAAGAACCAAGTCAGTTGTTCGTGAACCATAGTGTGGTGCATTACGGTATCAACGAATTTGGCTTTTTCTTCGGCAGTCGGCAACTCGCCGTAAATCAACAAATAACAGGTTTCAAGATAATCGCTGTGCTCGGCCAACTGTTCGATCGGATAGCCACGATAATAAAGCTGGCCTTTTTCGCCATCAATAAACGTAATTTTCGATTCACAGCTCGCAGTTGAAACGAAGCCGGGGTCGAAAGTAAACATACCTGTGCCTTTGGTAAAGGTACGGATGTCGACAACATCGTTACCCAAAGTACCTTTCAAAACAGGCAATTCCAAGGCTTCTTTACCTTCCAGCTCTAATTTGATTGATTGAGACATCTCTTTACTCCTGTATTTTTCTCTATGAAGGGTGGTTTTCAGACGGCCTCAGCTTTGTCTGATTTTTTCCAGCAAAGCTTGAAAAGCGGGATTATCTGTTTCTTCTTTTTCATTGACCAATGCCAAAAATTCAGGATCGGGCAAATCCAAAAGCTGAACAAATGCTTCCAACTCTTCATCGCTCAACTGCTGAAATCCGGTTTCCATAAACCGCCCGAGCACGATATCGAGCTCGAGCAGTCCACGGCGCGTCAGAAAGCGGATACGCCGCTTTGCAGTTTCGTCGAAAACGGCCATTTTTATACAGCTCGTTGCAACATAATTTCTTTAATCTTACCGATTGCGCGGGTCGGATTAAGATGCTTAGGACACACATCCACACAGTTCATAATGGTATGGCAACGGAACAAACGGTATGGGTCGTTCAGGTTGTCCAAGCGCTCGTTGGTAATCGTATCGCGGCTGTCGGCAATAAAACGGTAAGCGTTCAACAAACCGGAAGGACCGACGAATTTGTCCGGATTCCACCAGAAAGACGGACAAGCAGTCGAACAGCAAGCGCACAAAATACATTCGTACAAACCGTCCAGCTCTTTACGTTCTTCCTGGCTTTGCAGACGCTCTTTATCTGGATCAACCGGCGTATCATTCACCACATAAGGTTTGATCGAATGATACTGTTTGAAGAATTGGGTCATATCCACAATCAGGTCGCGGATTACAGGCAGACCCGGCAGCGGACGCAACACAATCGGCTGTTTCAAGCTGCGGATATCGGTCAAACAGGCCAAACCGTTTTTACCGTTGATGTTCATACCGTCAGAACCGCAAATACCTTCGCGGCAAGAACGGCGGAAAGCAAAGCTATCATCCTGCGCTTTGATTTTCACCATAGCATCCAGCAATTTCACATCAGTCGGCTCGATTTCGATTTCGTAGTCTTTCAGATAAGGCTTCGCATCGACATCAGGATTGTAGCGGTATACTTTGAATCGTACTTTTTCCATTAGTTGTGTTCCTTAGTAAACGCGTTTGGCCGGTTCGATGTAATCTACGGTTAATGGTTTGGTATGAACCGGTTTGTAGCTCAGGCTGTTGGTCGCGGTGTAGAACAAGGTATGCTTCATCCAGTTCTCATCATCACGCTCAGGATGGTCGTCAGATGCGTGTGCACCACGGGACTCTTTACGGGCTTCCGCAGAAATCATTGTTGCTTTCGCCACTTCCATCAGGTTGTCCAGCTCCAAAGCTTCAATACGCGCAGTATTCCATACTTGGCTCTTGTCTTTGATTTCAGTGCGTTTTGAACGCTCATACAGAGCCAAAACTTTATCAACACCTTCTTTCAAAATTGCATCGGTACGGAACACGCCACCGTGCAACTGAACGGTACGTTGCAGTTCGCGACGTAATGCATCTACATTTTCGCCATTTGACTGATTATTCAGACGATCCAAACGTTGCTTGGTAAGCTCACCGGCATTTGCAGGCAGCGCTTTCCAATCGGTTTGCTTGTTGATGTACTCAATCATACTGTCGCCGGCTGATTTACCGAATACAACCAAGTCAAGCAAAGAGTTGGTACCCAAGCGGTTCGCACCGTGTACAGAAGCGCAAGCACACTCACCGGCAGCATACAGGCCGTTTACAACCACCTCAGGATTATCGCCCTCCGGCACCACAACTTCGCCCAAATAGTTGGTCGGAATACCGCCCATCATATAATGGGTTGTCGGTACAACCGGAATCGGGTCTTTAATTGGGTCGATACCGGCAAACTGAATGGAAATCTCGCGGATACCCGGCAGTTTTTCCATAATTTTTTCTGCACCGATATGGTCGATTTTCAGCAGAACGTGGTCTTTATTCACACCGCAGCCACGACCTTCCAAAATCTCCTGAGCCATTGCGCGTGAAACTACGTCGCGCGAAGCCAAATCTTTTACGGTCGGAGCGTAACGTTCCATAAAGCGTTCGCCATTGGCGTTGAGCAAAATACCGCCTTCACCGCGTACACCTTCGGTAATCAATACGCCGGCACCGGCCACGCCGGTCGGGTGGAATTGCCAGAACTCCATATCTTCCAACGGAATGCCTGCACGGGCACAGATACCCAGACCGTCGCCGGTATTCATAAAGGCATTGGTAGAAGAGGCATAGATACGACCAGCACCACCGGTAGCAAACAATACGGCCTTGGCGTGGAAAATGTACACATCACCGGTTTCCATTTCCATTACCGTTACACCGACCACATCGCCATTTCCGTCACGAATCAGATCCAGCGCAGTCCATTCAACAAAGAATTGGGTGTTTGCACGAACGTTTTGTTGGTACAGAGTGTGCAGCATTGCGTGACCGGTACGGTCGGCAACGGCACAAGCACGCTCTACCGCACGTTTACCGTGTTCGGCCGTATGACCACCAAACGGACGTTGGTAGATTTTACCGCTTTCTACACGGTCAAACGGCATACCCATATGTTCCAGCTCAATAACGGCTTCCGGAGCACGACGGGTCATAAACTCAATAGCATCTTGGTCACCCAACCAGTCCGAACCTTTTACGGTATCGTACATATGCCAAGTCCAATGGTCTTCCTGCACGTTACCCAAAGAAGCGGAAATACCGCCTTGTGCAGCCACGGTGTGTGAACGGGTTGGGAATACTTTAGACAAAACGGCGGTATTCAAACCTGCCTTAGACAATTGCAGCGCCGCACGCAAACCGGCACCGCCGCCGCCTACGATAACGGCATCAAATTTACGGATAGGAAAAGTCATTGATTAACCCCAAATTACTTTAAATGAATATACGGCACACGCTACCAACCATACAATCGTTGCGCAATGCAGGAACAGGCGCAGACCGAAAGGCTTGATGTAGTCCATCCACAAATCGCGGATGCCGACCCAAGCGTGCAGGAACAAAGCAATGAAGGTCGTTTGAGTAAAGACTTTCACCCAAGTTTTATCGAAAAAGGCTTGCCACTCGGAATAATCATCCGCTCCAGCCATACCCAACAGGAATAAAACGAAAATGACAGCATAAACCGCCATAATAACGGCAGTTACGCGCTGCATCGCCCAATCACGCAAACCGTAATGGGCACCGGTTAATTTACGTTTTACCATAAAGCTACTCCCAGAACCACAGTCAGCACCAATGCAGATACAAATACCACTTTCGCGGTTTTGCGTGCAGTTTCCAACTCCAAACCTTTATGCGCATCCAGCAGCAGGAAACGGATACCGGCCAGCAGATGGTGCAGAAAAGCCCACAATACACCGATCAGAATCAGTTTCACAAACCAGTTGCCGCCGAAGCTTTTGTATGACTCAAACGCTTCTCCGCTGCTCAGCGAGCCGCCAAGCAGGCACAGCAGAACAGGCAGCATAATGAAAAGGATGACACCGCTGATACGGTGCAGAATGGACACAATCCCCGGAATCGGCAACCGAATGTTGTTGATTTCCAGAAACACAGGTCGCTTTTTCGTCTGCATTTCAATTCCTCTTAATAAACAAGACTTTTTCTCGGATTCTCAAAACCTGCAACCTGAGCTAACAGGCTGCCTTGCGCGTAATTTACCTTGTTTACGTTTGATTGAACAGTCTTTTTTTACATTTTTTTAATTGAAATTAAACAACTACCTCTTTTCTTTTTGAAGTAATCTTACATCATTCGATTTTCTTCCATTATTTACAAACATTTAAACACGCTTTCTTTTTCAGACGGCCTTTCAACCGCATCCGCCGATATCTCAAAGAAATGTAAACAAAGTGACTCACAAAAACGGATTGTTTCCTTTTTATCATTCGGCATTTCCCGAACTCTGCCGCTTACAGCGCATACCGTACAGATTTTTGCCATTTTCATATTGATAAACTGTAAAAACATCATTACACTTCGTTACACTTATTTATGGCACACACACCTGACCTGAACACTTGCGCAGGTGGTCATAATGGGACATTCACAAATCATTGTTTAATTAAAAGGAGAGTCTTGGTATGAAAGCCCCTGTTCGTGTTGCAGTTACCGGTGCCGCTGGTCAAATCGGTTATGCTTTGCTGTTCCGCATTGCCAGCGGTGAAATGCTGGGCAAAGACCAGCCGGTTATTTTGCAGCTGTTGGATTTGCCGCAAGCACAAAACGCTGTAAAAGGCGTGATGATGGAATTGCAAGACTGCGCATTCCCGCTGCTGGCCGATATGTTTACCACCGACGATCCGGAAGTTGCCTTTAAAGATGCACAAGTTGCCATTTTGGTAGGCTCTCGTCCGCGCAGCAAAGGTATGGAGCGTGCCGACCTGTTGCAAGCCAATGCGGAAATCTTTACTGTTCAAGGCGCTGCTTTGAACAAAGTAGCCGACCGCAACGTTAAAGTTTTGGTTGTCGGCAATCCGGCCAATACCAATGCTTACATCGCAATGAAGTCTGCGCCTGACCTGCCTGCGAAAAACTTCACCGCAATGCTGCGCTTGGATCACAACCGTGCATTGAGCCAAATTGCCGAGAAAACCGGTAAAAAAGTGGCCGACATCGAGAAATTGTGCGTATGGGGCAACCACTCTCCGACAATGTACGCCGACTACCGTTTCGCCACCATCAACGGTGAAAGCGTAAAAGATCTGATTAACGACCAAGAATGGAATGCAAACGTATTCCTGCCGACAGTCGGCAAACGCGGTGCGGCCATTATTGAAGCTCGCGGTCTGTCTTCTGCCGCCTCTGCTGCCAACGCGGCAATCGACCATATCCGCGACTGGGTATTGGGCACAGACGGCAAATGGGTAACGATGGGTATTCCTTCTGACGGCTCTTACGGTATTCCGGAAGGCACAATGTTCGGCTTCCCTGTAACTTGCGAAAACGGCGAATACAAACTGGTTGAAGGTTTGGAAATCGATGATTTCAGCCAAGAGCGCATCAATGTTACTTTGGCCGAATTGGAAGAAGAAAAAGCAGGCGTGGCCCACTTGCTGTAAGGCCGTCTGAAAACAGCGTTCATCGCTGATGCCATCAAATCACACCGGATAGGGATTTAACCTTATCCGGTGTTTGTTTTACATTCTGTTAGCACAAAATCCGCTACAATGCTGCGCGATTTACCAGTTTCCTTAGGAGAAAAAAATGAGTTTTAAAACTGTACTTTCCATCGGCTGCCTGGCCTTGCTGACCGCTTGCAGCAGTACGGCTCCCAATCCGGGCAATAATACCGCCGCAGCTTCGGAAAATACCGACGCACTCGGCCTGAAACGCGTATGGATGTTAGACGAATGGCCGGGCTTTACCCGCGAGCAATTATTGTCTGCCAAAGCCAAAATGGATTTAACCAATCTGCCGCGCGGCTCCGCTTTTATGGGCTGCAACTATATGATGTTCCAAGCCGAAGCGGCCAATCCGAATCAAGCAGAAAGCCGTCTGAAAATCGGCCCGGTTGCCGCCACACGCAAACTCTGTATGGATAATATGGATTTGGAATTGGCTTTCGGATCGCGTATCAATGAATTTACCGATTACCGCTTGGAAGGCCACCGCTTGATTTTGCGTAACGCCAAAGGCGAAACGGTACGCTTTGTCGCACAGGATTGGGATTAAAGCCTTAAAATCAGAAAAGGCCGTCTGAAAACTCAAACGCCTCATCGGCTCCGGTTTTCAGACGGCCTTTTTGTACATTATTTAACGAAGGCTGTGCAAGAAATGCATATGCTTATGATATTGGTCGATGATGTCGTTAATCACACCTTCTTTGCTCCAACCCATAATATCGTAGTCCTGACCACCCTGTCCCAAATGCACCTCGGCTCGGTAGTATTTCTGCGATTCATCAGCATCGGCCAAAGTTATTTGTTGTGCAAATTCAGGCTGCAAATATGCGGTTGCAATAATTTGGTAAACAAAATCCATTGCATTTTCTTGATGTACACTCAGCACAGTCTGCCCTGATTCCGGATGCAGCACTTCTGCTTCAATACCCAAATTCAACAGCTCGTCTTTAACTTCGTGGCAGGCGCTCAATACCACGCCGTCCACAAACTGATGCACGGCTTTGTAATCAGGGAAATCGGCAACCACACGTAAACGCTCTTTCCACGCACCTTGCGTCCGCATCATCGGCGCAGGTGCCGGAGCAGCTAATTGCTGAACCTGCAATTTCTGCATATCAATGTGCAATGCCTTAAATAAACCATACATTGCAATCATTAATACCGTAACAAACGGCAACGCACTGGCAATCGCCATCGTCTGCAAAGCGCCCAAACCACCGGCCAGCAACAATACAATCGCCACCACACCGGAGCCAACCGCCCAGTAAATACGGTAAAACAGATTTTTGCTGGTTTCGCCGTGCGCACACAGCATATCCATTACCAAAGCCCCTGAGTCGGCCGATGTTACAAAAAACACCACCACCATAAACAAGGCAACAACAGAAGCGATACCGGATAAAGGCAGCTGCTCCAAGAACGAAAACAGCGCCAGCGAAACATCTTGGGAAACGATTTCTCCCAAAGATGCTGCTCCGTGGTTCAAAATCATATCAATGGCAGAGTTACCGAATACGGTCATCCACATAAATGTGAAGCCGGTCGGCACCAACAATACGCCGATAACGAACTCGCGAATGGTACGGCCGCGCGATACGCGTGCAATAAACAGACCGACAAACGGCGCCCAGCTCAGCCACCAGCCCCAATACAAAATCGTCCAACCGCCGATCCAATCGGTTTTTTGATAGGCAAACAAATTGAAAGTCATACTGACGATATTGGAAGAATATGTACCGATATTCTGTACAAAAGCTTGCAGCAGAAATACGGTTGAACCGGCAAACAATACAAACAACAGCAAAACCACTGCCAAGCCCAAATTCAGCTCGGACAAAAATTTCACGCCTTTATCCAAGCCGGAAACAACCGACAAAGTAGCCAAAGCAGTAATCGCAATAATCAAAACAACTTGCGTACCCGTCGATACCGGCAGCACCGGAATCATATGGCTCAAACCGGCATTTACCTGCAATACACCATAGCCCAAAGAAGTTGCCACACCAAACAAAGTACCGACAACAGCAAAAACATCAACTGCGTGGCCGAGCGGGCCGTTGATTTTCTCACCGATCAAAGGGTAAAGCGCCGAACGCAAGGTCAACGGCAGATTATGGCGGTAGCTGAAAAATGCCAAAATCAGCGCAACAATGGCGTACACCGCCCAAGCGTGCAAACCCCAGTGGAAAAAGGTCAGTTTCATCGCTTCGCGTGCAGCCTGAACCGTACTGCCTTCACCCACAGGCGGAGATAAAAAGTGCATTACCGGCTCGGCAACACCGAAAAACATCAGACCGATGCCCATACCGGCAGAAAACAGCATTGCAAACCACGAAACATTGCTGTAATCGGGTTTAGAATGATCCGGTCCAAGTTTAATCGCACCGTAACGCGAAATGCCTAGAAAAACAGTAGCCAACAGAATGATGGCGACAGTTAATACATAATACCAGCTGCCGTTTGCCACAATCGCAGCTTGTGCAGCTTTAAATGTCGCATCTGCGGTTTCAGGGGCAATGACAGCAAATAGGATAATACTGATAATAATAGCGGAAGCGGAATAAAATACCGCCGGATTGATGCGGCCGGAAGCCGCAGGTTGAAATTGAGACATTGTCTTCCTTTCTTGGGTTTGGGATGCCGTTTTCCCTAATAGAAAAAAGCAACCATTCTTACGATTGGAGAGGCCTTCACCCTATCACACTCACCGTCATTTGTAAAATTAAATTAAGAGCATTGTTTTATTTAAAAATAAACAATCACAGGCCGTCTGAAAACATAAATGCCGCGAAATGGGCTGTTTTCAGACGGCCTGTCCGTCAATAACAAATTTAAATAAAAAAGCCGTGTTATCCAACACGGCTTTTGTTACCTATCAGGCTTTTTTCGCTTCCTTAGCCAGATACAGCCAAGTTTCAATCACTGTATCCGGGTTCAGAGAAATGGTGTCAATACCTTCTTCCATCAACCATTTGGCAAAATCCGGATGATCGGACGGTCCTTGACCGCAAATACCAACATATTTGTTGTGCTTGCGGCAAGCGGAAATTGCCAAGTGCAGCATCACTTTAACAGCAGGATTACGTTCGTCGAAAGTGGCTGCAATCGGGCCACCGCTGTCTCGGTCCACACCCAAAGTGAGCTGGGTCATATCGTTCGAACCGATAGAGAAACCATCAAAGTATTGCAGGAACTGTTCGGCCAGCAAAGCATTGCTCGGCACTTCGCACATCATAATCAGGCGCAAACCGTTTTTACCGCGCTCCAAGCCGTTTTCCTTCAAGGCTTTGATAACGGCCTCGGCTTCGCTCAATGTACGCACGAAAGGAATCATAATTTCTACATTGGTCAAGCCCATTTCGTCGCGTACGCGTTTCAGTGCTTGGCATTCCAATGCGAAACATTCTTTGAAATCTTCCGAAACGTAACGTGCAGCACCACGGAAGCCCAACATCGGGTTTTCTTCGTGCGGCTCATAACGGCTGCCGCCAATCAAACCGGCGTATTCGTTCGATTTGAAATCCGACATACGCACAATGACTTTGCGCGGGAATACGGAAGCCGCCAAAGTGGCTACGCCTTCGGCAATTTTATCGACATAGAAATCGACCGGAGAAGCATAACCGGCAATACGCTCAGCAATTTCTTCTTTAACGTCGGCATCTTGGCGGTCAAACTCCAACAAGGCTTTCGGGTGGATACCGATTTGGCGGTTGATGATGAACTCCATACGCGCCAAGCCGATGCCTTCGCTCGGCAAAGACGAGAACGAGAAGGCCAATTCAGGATTGCCGACGTTCATCATAATTTTCACCGGAGAATCAGGCATATTGTCCAAAGCGATATCGGTTACTTCCACATTCAGCAGACCTTCGTAAATCAAGCCGGTATCGCCTTCTGCGCAAGATACGGTAACTTCCTGACCTTCTTTCAATACTTCGGAAGCGTTACCGCAGCCGACAACCGCAGGAATGCCCAGCTCGCGCGCAATAATCGCTGCGTGGCAAGTACGGCCGCCGCGGTTGGTTACAATCGCTGCTGCGCGTTTCATTACCGGTTCCCAATCCGGATCGGTCATATCGGTAACCAAGATGTCGCCTGCTTTAACCGTATCCATTTCGGAAGCGTCTTTTACCAAGCGCACTTTGCCTTGGCCGACTTTCTGACCGATGGCGCGGCCTTCGCACAATACGTTTTTCTCACCAGTAATCGCATAACGGCGCAGGCTGCGCTTGCCGTCTTCTTGCGATTTAACGGTTTCCGGACGCGCTTGCAGAATGTAAAGCTT
The DNA here is from genome assembly GCA_030532645.1 of Neisseria sp. GTDB lineage: Bacteria > Pseudomonadota > Gammaproteobacteria > Burkholderiales > Neisseriaceae > Neisseria. The sequence goes on from JAUNKU010000005.1 coordinate 24,137, forward strand.
GCCGTCGATACCGTCACGACCCCATTCGATATCCATCGGACGACCGTAGTGTTCTTCGATAATCAGCGCGTATTTCGCCAATTCAGTGATTTCTTCGTTGGAAATGGAGAATTGTTTGCGGTCGGCTTCCGGAACATCAACCACTTGTACTGATTTACCGGCTTGCGCCTGTTCGGTAAAGGTCATCTTGATGAGTTTGGAACCCATTGTTTTACGCAGAATGGCCGGTTTGCCGGCTTGCAGAGTCGGCTTGTGGACATAGAATTCGTCCGGATTTACCGCACCTTGTACAACGGTTTCACCCAAGCCATAAGACGAGGTAACAAATACTACTTGGTCAAAGCCGCTTTCGGTATCAATGGAGAACATCACACCGGCTGCGCCGCTGTCTGAACGCACCATACGCTGAACACCAGCAGACAATGCTACGATGTCGTGTGCAAAGCCTTTATGTACGCGGTAAGAAATCGCGCGGTCGTTATACAGAGAAGCGAAAACGTGTTTCATCGCTTCTTTAACATTATCCAAGCCGTTGATGTTCAGGAAGGTTTCCTGCTGGCCGGCAAAAGATGCGTCCGGCAAGTCCTCTGCGGTTGCGGAAGAGCGGACGGCTACGGAGATTTGGTCGGTGCCGGCATCGGCTACCATTTTGTTCCACGCTTCTTCAACGGCGGCATCCAGCTCGGCCGGGAACGGCGTATCCAAAATCCATTGACGGATTTCTTTGCCGACTCGCGCCAGCTCGGTTACGTCTTCAACATCCAAAGAAGCCAAGGCTGCGGAAATACGCTCGTTCAAGCCGTTGTGCGCCAAAAATGCGCGGTAGGCTTCGGCTGTGGTGGCAAAACCACCCGGCACGCGTACGCCTTTTTCAGTTAATTGACTGATCATCTCGCCCAAAGAGGCGTTTTTACCGCCCACGCTTTCCACGTCGGTCATACGTAGGTTCTCAAACCAGATAACGTAATTAGCAGCCATTTGTGTGTTGTCCAATTGCTAAGGTTGAAAAAAGTTAAGAAATGTCGGCATTCTAATGCAGCCGTCCGCGCGTGTCATTCACTTTTTCAGACGGCCTTGCTCTGCCGAAAGGCTGGAAAATTGCCGAACAATGCGATTGTAGCACGATGAAGCCGTTTGTAGAAAACCTGTCTTTTTTTGTTAATTTGTTTGAAATCTTGGTTTTAAACATATCTTAATGAACAGGCGGCGGAAACCCGAAGATTTCTTTTTGCAACTTTCATCTAAGATGAAAACCATTTTTAATATTAAATGTTAATTTTTCAAAAAGCATTTTTTGAAGTAATTCTGTGTAGTTTTCCGCAAAACACGGTAAAATAGCGGCTTACGCTTTTTCAGACGGCATCATTATGATAAGGAGGACTTATGTCGCGCCGCCCCGCTTTTTTCATTTCCGACCGCACCGGCCTGACTTCCGAGAGTATGGGCGAGGCCTTGCTTGATCAGTTCCCCGAAGTAAAATTCAAACGCTCGACCTATCCTTTTGTCGATACGCCGGAAAAAGCGCACGCAATGGTACAGATTATCCAAAGCACGGTGGAGCGCACTTCCTTGAAGCCGCTGGTTTTTACCAGCATTATCAATAAGGAAATCCGCGAAATCATCAAAAGCAGTCCCGGTGTACATCTGAGTTTTTTTGATGCTTTCTTGGGCAAACTGGAAGCCGAGCTGGGTGTACAGGCGCGCAATTCGGTGGGTAAAGTGCACGGCATTGCCGATACCGAACGCTACGATGCGCGGATGGATGCGGTAAACTTTTCGCTAAACCACGATGACGGCATCAGCGACAAAGATTTGCAGCACGCCGATGTGATTCTGATGGGCGTTTCGCGCAGCGGCAAAACGCCGACCTGCCTCTATCTTGCCCTGCAATACGGCATCCGTGCAGCCAACTATCCGCTCACGCCCGACGACTTGGAAAGCACCGACCTGCCTCGTATGGTCAAACCGTATAAAAACAAGCTCTACGGCTTAACCATTCAGCCCGACCGCCTGTCTGAAATCCGTCAAGAGCGTCGCCCGAATTCCAACTACGCCAGCTTGGCAACCTGCAAGCAGGAAGTAAACGACGCACAGGCAATGTTCCGCCGCTTCGGTATTCCGTTTACCAATACCACGCAAAAATCAGTGGAAGAACTGGCCGTCAGCATTATTCAGGCCTGCCATTTGAAACGCCGTTTTTAAAAAAACAATCCCATACAAACACACAAAGGCCGTCTGAAAAACACGCTGTTTTCAGACGGCCTTTGATTTATCCATATACTCGGATTTATTCCATACAGCCTTCGTTACGCAACAGCGTAAACAAAGGTACGCCGGCATCACGGATTTTCTCGCCGCCCGGCAGATCGGTAAATTCCAAAATCGCAGTAGCTTCCACCACTTCACCGCCCAAACGGCGGATCAGCTCGACACCGGCCAGCATTGTGCCACCTGTTGCCACCAAATCGTCCACCAGCAACACGCGTGAGCCTTCTTCAAAGGCATCGGTATGGATTTCCACCGTTGCTTCGCCGTATTCCAACGCATAACTTTGCGATACGGTATCAAACGGCAGCTTGCCTTTTTTGCGGATCGGCACAAAGCCGACATTCAGCTGATATGCCAACGCCGCGCCGATGATAAAGCCGCGCGCATCCAAACCGGCCACCACATCGATTTTCTGGTTCATATAACGGTAAACCAGCAAATCCACCAGCAAACGGAAATACTCCGGACTTTGCAGCACCGGCGTAATATCGTGAAACAAAATGCCTTTTTCCGGCCAGTCCGGAATTTTGCGGATTTTATCGGCCAGCTGGCTGACGCCCATTGCGTCAGGGTGAAGCATCATCATTGCATTACCTTTCGGAAGAATATTGGCAAAACTATTTTCAATGACCTCTATTGTAACAAATGCAGCGGCTTTTTGTCGCACCCGTGTAAAGCCTGCGTTATAATATGTAAAACGATTTCCTGATATTTTTTGATTATGACTGCAAACACTTCTGCCACCGGCAATATTTTTATCATTTCCGCCGCATCGGGTACCGGCAAAACCACGCTGGTTTCCCGCTTGCTTGCCAACAATCCCGAGCTGCGCGTTTCCGTATCGCACACCACACGCCAGCCGCGCGAAGGCGAGGAAAACGGCAAACATTATCATTTTGTCAGTCGCGAACAATTCGAACAAATGGTTGGCGAAAACGCTTTTTTGGAACACGCAGACGTGTTCGGCAACTATTACGGCACCAGCTTCGCCGGCATTGAAAGCCTGCAAGCGCAAGGCTTTGACGTTATTTTGGAAATTGACGTACAAGGCGCAGAGCAGGTACGGAAAGTGCTGCCTTCTGCCGTTTCTATCTTTATCCTGCCGCCGAGTTTTGAAATTTTGGCTGCACGCCTGCGCGGCCGCGGTACAGACAGCGCGGAAGTGATCGAAACGCGCCTCAACAAAGCCCGTACCGAAATCAGCGAAGCACTGCATTTCGACTATGCCGTTGTCAATGATGATTTGGCACAAGCCGAGCAAGATTTGCTGCACATCATCAAATCAGGCCGTCTGAAAAAAGAGCAGCAACACAGTTTTATTGAAAAACTGCTGGAAAATCCATAAAATCGAACCCTTTTAACTTCCATCAAGCGAAAGAACAATTATGGCACGCATTACCGTAGAAGACTGCATCGACAAAATCGGCAACCATTTCGACCTGACCTTGGCCGCCGCCCGCCGCGCACGCCAACTGGAAAACGGTACGCAACCTTTGGTTGACGACATCCGCAACGACAAACCGACCGTAACCGCCCTGCGCGAAATCGCCGCCGGTCATATCGGCTCGGAAATGTTAAACCGCAAATAACCCATAAGGCCGTCTGAAAATGTCTGCGCCACAAGCCACCGCTCCTTACGACGCGCTGACCGCACAAGCGCGTTCGCTTCTCTTCCGCACTGCTGACTATCTCAACAGCGAAGACCTGCTGCGCCTCGAAAAAGCCTGTGCTTACGCCTTTCACGCCCACGACGGCCAAACCCGCAAAAGCGGCGAACCTTATATTACGCACCCCATCGCGGTAACCACCGAGCTGGCCAAATGGCGGATGGACATCCAAACGCTCAGTGCCGGCCTGATGCACGATGTGTTGGAAGACACCGGCGTTACCAAAGCCGAAATGGAAGCCGAGTTCGGCGAAACCATCGCCGAAATGGTAGACGGCCTTTCCAAACTGGAAAAATTGGAATACGACAGCCAAGCCGAGCATCAGGCGGAAAGTTTCCGCAAACTGATTTTGGCAATGACCAAAGACGTGCGCGTCATTATCGTCAAGCTGTCCGACCGCCTGCACAATATGCGTACGCTCGGCTCGATGCGCGCCGAAAAACGCCGCCGCATTTCTCAGGAAACGCTGGAAATCTACGCCCCGATTGCCAACCGCTTGGGCTTGAACGATGTTTTCCGCGAATTGCAGGATTTGTCTTTCCAAAATATCCATCCGAACCGCTACCGCACGCTGCAAAAAGCAATGACGGCGTTCCGCCGCAACCGACGGGACGTTATCGGCAAAGTATTAAGCGCATTCAGCCAGCGTTTGGTCAGCGCCAACATCGAAGCACTGATTAAAGGCCGCGAGAAAAATCTGTACAGCATTTACCAGAAAATGCACGAAAAGCAGCTGAAATTCTCCGATGTAATGGATATTTACGGCTTCCGCGTCATCGTAAACAGTATTCCGGCCTGTTATGCCGCCCTCGGCGCGCTGCACAGCCTTTATAAACCGAAACCCGGCAAAATCAAAGACTACATCGCCATTCCGAAAAGCAATGGCTACCAGAGCCTGCACACCACCCTGACCGGCCCTTACGGCCTGCCGATTGAAGTACAGATCCGTACGCGCGAGATGGATGCAGTAGCCGAAGGCGGCGTTGCCAGTCATTGGTCATACAAAACCGGCGACAAAACGCTGGACCAAGCCACCATCAACACCCATTCTTGGCTGCAAAACATCTTGGATTTGCAGGCAAAAAGCGCAAATGCCGTTGAGTTTCTGGAAAACGTCAAAATCGACCTTTTCCCGAGCGAAGTTTATATCTTCACCCCCAAAGGCCGTATTTTGGTACTGCCCCGTGGTGCAACACCGATCGACTTCGCCTACACCGTGCATACCGACATCGGCAACCGTACTGTTGCCGCGCGCATCAACAATGTAATGATGCCGCTGCGTACCAAGCTGAAAACCGGCGATACCGTAGAAATCATTACTGCCGAACACGCCCGCCCGAATGCGGCTTGGCTCAACTTTGCCGTATCCAGCCGCGCGCGCAGCGCGATCCGCAGCTATCTGAAAAATATGAACCGCCAAGATGCGATTGATTTGGGCGAAAGCCTGCTGAAAAAAGCCTTGGCCAGCCTGCTGCCGGAAAACGTTTTGCTGTCGGAAGAAATGAAAGAAGCCTATTTGGCCGATTTGGACAACAAACAAACCAGCTTTGAAGAGGTTCTCTACCAAGTCGGTATGGGCAACACGCTGCCAGTTTCCGTCGCAATGCAGATTGCCGACTTGGCCGGCGAAAAACTGGGCGGCGAAATCAAGCTCAGCCCGATTAAAATCAGCGGCAGCGAAACCGGCCGCGTGCATTTGGGCAAATGCTGCTCGCCGATTCCGGGCGATGAAATCCGCGCCGTACTTATCAAAGACCAAGGCCTGATTATCCACCGCGATACCTGCCAAAATCTGATGAAAGTCGCGCACGACCAGCAATTAGACGCCGATTGGGCGGCCATCGGAGGCGAAACCTTCCAAACCGCCCTGCTCGTTTATTCGCAAGACACGCACGGTCTGCTCGCCGCAATGGCGCAAGCAATGTCGGCCGAAGGCGCAAATATCGAATCGGTGGAAACGCCGTCGCACAGCCAATCGGGAACGGAAGGCTTTATCGAATTCAAGTTCCGACTGAAAACCAGCGGCACCGAGCAGCTCAACCGCATTATCCAAGCGCTGCACGCCATTCCGCACGTCCAACGCGTCAGCCGTGTGTAAAGGCCGTCTGAAAACCTAGCCAAAACCAAGCAAGGCTGTGCCGCAGAAACGCAGCTTTTGACAAATACAAAGCAAACGCCCGAAATTTCGGGCGTTTTTATTTGCGCATCATTTCCGGAAAACAGCTTAATAAAGCCTTATCATAATAATGTTTACCGTCTTTATGAAAGCACCAAACATTACTGATTTCCCGTAAACGATAAGGCGGCTCTTTGCCTCAGCAAGCGCCATTTTTTCTTTTCGCCGAAAAGCACGATTGGCAAACCGTTTATCCTGTTTTTCACTCTCCGCCGCAGTGACACCGCGAATCGGCGTTTTTCTTCTACTTCTACTCATTTCATCATTCCTCAAACGAGCCACAAGTTTAAGAAACAATCTTCCCGCTTTGCAAGCACCCGAACTTTATCGGAATCATTTGCCCAAACCGCATTTTCAGACGGCCTTGCCGTAACAAAACCTTAAAAATGCTTGACAATCTGCCAAACCCCAACCATAATGCGCGTTTTACTTCGGCAAACCTTGCCGATTAACCGGATTTCTCTCTGCGGCAACAGCGGCAGAATTCGTTAGGAGGTGATGTTTGCATCACGGCGTGTATCGCGCCCCGTACAAAAAACGGAAACGGTACAATCCCCTGAAAGGCCGTCTGAAAACATCAAACAGCCGAAATAACGAATTTAACCTTTAATTTTAAGTTAGGAAATAAAATGCCTGCTATCCGTGTAAAAGAAAACGAACCATTTGAAGTTGCAATGCGCCGCTTTAAGCGTGCGGTTGAGAAAACCGGTCTGCTGACCGAGCTGCGCGCCCGCGAAGCTTACGAAAAACCGACTACCGAACGCAAACGCAAAAAAGCTGCTGCTGCAAAACGCTTGCAAAAACGTCTGCGCAGCCAACAACTGCCTCCGAAAATGTACTAATCCCTTCGGGAAAAGTTACCGAAACACCGCTGCAACTGCTGCGGTGTTTTTCATTTGTTATAATCCTGTTTTTTATCTGCCGTCTGAAAATAAAGCCGGATTCCGGCCTCGCAGAAATACGCCTTATCCGTTTTCAGACGGCCTTTCAAGGAATTTAAAATGTCACTCAAAGCCACGCTGACCGAAGATATGAAAAACGCTATGCGGAACAAAGACCAAGTTTCGCTTTCCACCATCCGTCTGATTAACGCCGCCATCAAGCAGTTTGAAGTGGACGAGCGCACGGAAGCCGACGATGCAAAAGTAACCGCCATTCTCGGCAAAATGATTAAACAGCGCAAAGATTCGGCGAAAATCTATGCCGATGCCGGTCGCGCAGACTTGGCGGAAAAAGAAGAAGCCGAAATCGCCGTGTTAAACCGTTATCTGCCGGAAATGATGTCTGCCGACGAAATCCAAGCCGCTGTTGCCGCAGCCGTTGCCGAAACCGGTGCGGCCGGTATGGCCGATATGGGCAAAGTAATGGGCGTTTTGAAAGCCAAGCTGGTAGGTAAAGCCGATATGGGCGAAGTGAACAAATTCGTCAAAGCTGCGCTGACTGCCTGATTGCCTTTCCGTTTTCTTTCTTTGATGCCGTCTGAATATTCCGCTTTTACAGACGGCCTTTAAGCCTATGATTCCATCAGAATTTATCGACGAACTGTTAGCCAAAGTGGATATTGTCGATATTATCGACGAGCGCGTACCGCTGAAAAAAGGCGGGGCGAACTATATGGCCTGCTGCCCGTTCCACAAGGAAAAATCGCCTTCGTTTTCCGTCAGCCCCAGCAAGCAGTTTTATCATTGCTTCGGCTGCGGCGCGCACGGCTCGGCCATCGGTTTTATGATGGAATACCAGGGGTTGGCGTTTACCGAAGCCGTGCAGTATCTGGCCGACCGCGTAGGAATGCCCGTACCGCGCGTAAAAGGCGTAAACGACAATCCGCAGCAGCGTGCCGAACGCAAAAAAAAGCAGCAGACTTTGGAAGAAACCACCCAAGCCTGTGCGGATTTTTACAGCCAAGAGCTCAAACTGTCGCCCGCTGCACAACAATATTTGGCCAAACGCGGCCTGAATGCGGAAATCATTGCGCATTACGGCTTGGGCTACGCGCCCGAGGGCTGGCAGCCGTTGGCACAGGTGTTCCAGCCGTATCCGAACACGGCATTGGTGGAAAGCGGCCAAGTGATCCACAATGAAGAACAAGGCCGCCACTACGACCGTTTCCGCCATCGGATTATGTTTCCGATACGCAGCAGCGGCGGTCAGGTAATCGGCTTCGGCGGCCGTGTGCTGGACGATTCCAAGCCGAAATACCTCAATTCGCCCGATACTCCGCTGTTTGACAAAGGCAAAAACCTCTACGGCCTCTACGAAGGCCGCTCCGCCATTAAAGAAGCCGGACGGATTTTGGTAGTCGAAGGCTATATGGACGTGGTGGCCTTGGCACAATTCGGCATCGGCTACGGCGTGGCCGCGCTGGGAACGGCAACAACGACCGAACACGTCAAAATCCTGATGCGGCAAACCGACCACATCTATTTCTGTTTTGACGGCGATGCGGCCGGCCGCAAGGCGGCGTGGCGTGCACTGGAAAACGCCCTGCCGCAGCTGAAAGACGACAAATCGCTGCATTTTCTCTTTCTACCGGCCGAACACGATCCCGACAGCTATATCCGCGAATACGGCAAAGCGCAGTTTGAAGATGCCCTGCTCCACCAAAGCAAGCCTTTGTCGGAATACATTTGGGACGCACTTTCAGACGGCCTCAACCTCGCCACGCAGGAAGGCAAATCGCAGCTCGTGAAAAACAGCGCGCCTCTGCTGGCACAAATTAACGCATCGGCACTCGGCTTTCTGCTGAAACAACGGTTGAGCGAATTGGTCGGCATCGATCCGGCCAACCTGGCGCAACTGCTCGGTCAAGAAACGCCCAAGCGGCACATTCAGGCCAAAAGCTACAAACTGCCACGCGAAACATTCCGCCAGCCACAAATGGCAACGCTCGCACAGAAACAAATCCGCGCCCTGCTGTTCCAACCGAAATGGGCGGCACTGGTTCAGCTGCCCGAATACTTGACACTGAGCGGCGATTTGGCCTGCTTGGCCGAAGTTGCCGAACTGCTGCGCCGCCGCCCGAATATCCGCAGCGCAGCGCAGATTTTGGAACATTTGCGCGGCAGCCCGTTTGAGCCGCTGCTGGACGACATTATCCGCCAAAGCCCCGACCAAGCTCAGCCGGATACCGAAGATGTGCTGGCGATGCAGCACGAAGAAACAGCCTTTACCGACGGTATGAGCAAGCTGATTAAGGAGTTCAGCACGGCGCAAATCAGCCTGCTGCGGCAAAAAGCACAAAACGGCGGTTTGAACGAAGCAGAAAAAAAACTGCTGCTGGCTCTGCTGGCGCAAAAATAATCAGGAAACAAAAATGCTGGAAATCAAAGATTTATTAAAAGGAGAAGGCGCAGGCGCCATTCAGGAAACGCTGGATTTTATGCTCTACGAATGCAGCCTGGACGAAGCACCGAGCGCCACAGACGTTGCTGAATGGCGCGATATCTTAACGGCACGCGGCGGCAAATTCAGCCGTTATGCCGAAATATGCAGCCAATGGCTGGCCGAAGAAGCGCAACGTGAAGCCGAATAAATTTGCCGTTTTCGTCCTGCTCTGGGCTGGCTTATCGGCCTACGGCTTATGCCGGAACGACAGCGCCGCACCGCCGTTCGGCGCAATAGATACGCTGCTTGTCAGCGCATTTGCCCTGTGTTTCGTACAAACTTGGCTGCTCCGCAAAGCCCTTTCCACCGCCCAAAAAAGCATACCGCAGCCTATCCTGCCCGTTGCCGTCACACTCGGCGCAGCCGCTTGTTTCGCCTGCCGAACCGTTTGGCTTCATTATCCGGCAAACATTTCTTGGCTGTCCTTCCTCTCCGCCACCCTGCTCGGCAGTTTGGCTGCGGAAATTCTGTTTTCCGCCGCACAAAAAACGCAGCGTGCAAAATAAAACAACAGGGCCGTCTGAAAACAGAAGGGGGGCTTGATATCGGCAATCTAAGCCTTTCCCAGCCACAAATCCATCTTATTTTCAGACGTCCTGTTCCGTCTATCTCCTGTTTTCCCAATCTTTCAGGTACTCTTGCTCCGCCCCCCCCTGATGCTTAAATAAAAAAGCAGTCCGATAACTTAACCGGCTTAGGATAATGCAAACTTTTCCCGCTTGGTTTCAACGGAATTTTCAGACGGCCTTTGGAGGCAGAAATATAAAACCTCTGAGCGGCAAAACAGCCGAAAAATAAGCTGCTTAACCTGTTTTTACGAAATAAAATCGGCTACA
>JAUNKU010000124.1 GCA_030532645.1 Neisseria sp.
TTTTGATTTAAAGAGTTTTTTATTGAGTAATGGTCTTTATGTAACAGCTTTGATTCGTAAGGCTCATTTTGATGCTGCTGGTGGTTTTGATACCGGTTTAACAATGAATGAAGACTGGGATCTGTTTATTTCTATGATTAAACGCGGCGGTAAAGTTTATAAAATACCTGAAACGCTTTTCTTTTACCGCCAGCGCGAAAATCTTTCTTCTGTCTGCAATACAGCTTCCAAAGAAAAGAAATCGGACAATCTGCTGAAAATTTATAATAAACATTATGATTTTTATAAGGAAAATGGCATCTATTTCCACGAAATGATGGAAATGCTGATTAAAAAAGAAAAACATTACAATATGCCGTTGCGCAAATGGTTTTACAAATGGTTCAAACCCAAGCGCTATCAAGCCTTGTATGAGCAATAGTTGAAAACGGAATGAAAACCTTATGACAGAGCAGACGCAGACTTTGGTGGAACACTTGGTCGAGCTGCGCCGCCGTCTGATTTGGACGGTGCTGGTGCTGGCGGCGGCTTTTCTGCTGCTGATGCCGTTCGCGCAGAATCTTTATACTTTTGTTGCCCAGCCCTTGATGGCAAACTTGCCGCAAGGGACGAGTATGATTGCCACGGATGTGATTGCGCCGTTTTTCGTGCCGGTGAAAGTGGCGCTGATGGCAGCTTTTCTGCTGACGCTGCCGCATACGCTGTATCAGGTTTGGGCGTTTGTTGCGCCGGCGTTATACCAAAACGAGAAGCGGCTGATTGCGCCTTTGGTGTTGTCGAGCCTGCTGCTGTTTTTCTGCGGTATGGCGTTTGCCTACGGCTTGGTGTTTCCGATTGTGTTCCGCTTTTTGGCCGGTGTAACGCCTGACGGCGTGAATATGGCAACAGACATCGATAAATATCTGTCTTTTGTACTCGGTATGTTTGTGGCGTTCGGGGCGGCATTTGAAACGCCGATTGTGGTGGTGCTGCTGAACAGAATGGGCGCGGTATCGCTCGCGCAGCTGAAAAAAGCGCGGCCTTATATTGTGGTGGGTGCATTTATTGTGGCTGCGGTGATTACGCCGCCCGATGTGCTGTCGCAAGTGTTGATGGCTGTGCCGCTGGTGCTGCTGTATGAAGCCGGGGTGCTGGCGGCACGGCTGTTCGGACCGAAAGACAGTGAAGACGAAGAAGAATAATCAAAGGCCGTCTGAATTCTGCTTTCAGCGAAGCTGAAACCGAAGGCTTTTGAGAAGCTGAAAACGGAGTAAAACGGGGCGTTATCCGAGCGCCCCGTTTTGGCTGTTTGTGTTTGAGAAAAAATAACGTTTCTGCCATCTCGGATTTTTTCGGGTATGACGGATTTGTTCGGCTGTACGGCAGTTGCAGTCTTGATGCCGTTAAGGCCGTGTTTTCAGACGGCCTTTCAGGTAGGAAAACAAAATGGATAATCGAAAAACAAACCGGCCGCATTTTTGGGCGGCGGCCAGCCTGCTGGCTTTGATTTTTATCAGCGCGGCTTGGGAATTGTGGATTGCACCGCTGCGGCCGGGCGGTTCGTGGTTGGCATTGAAGGCCTTGCCGCTCTGCCTGCCGCTGGCAGGCATTTTGAAAGGGAAGATTTATACTTTCCAGTGGTCTTGTATGATGGTGCTGGCTTATTTTGCCGAGGCGGTAATGCGCCTGTTTGATGCAACGTGGGCCAGCCGTGCGTGTGCAGCGGCGGCACTGGTATGCAGCACGGTATTTTTCGTGTCTTGCCTGCTGTTTGTCCGCAATGCACGCAGGGAGATGTCGCGTGGGCATTGATTTTCGTGAACGCAGCAGCGTGCCGTTTGCTTTGGCGTTTCCGCTCGGCTTAATCGGCATTGCGCCGTTTTTGTCCTTGTGGCGGGTAGGGCCGTTGAGCAGTTTTTATCTGGAAACCGGCTCGCTGCTGTTTTTATTGCTGTTGGTGGTGTTGCTGCCGTTTGCAGGCCGTCTGAATACCGGCGTTTCGGCGGCGTTTGAACCTGTGCCGCGCGGCAGCATTTATTTTCTGCTGTTGGCTGCATTTTGGTGGATACAGGCGCGGCTGATGGATTTGCCCTATTTGGGGCAGAGCGGCCAAGCAGTGTGGACTTTCCTGATGATTGCGCTCGGCGTATGGGCGGTGCGCGCGTGGGTAAACCGCATCGGGCAAGAGGCGGTTGTCGATACTTTGGCTGCCGTTTTAACGCTCGGCGCAGTGTTGCAGGCGGCAGTGTGCTGGTTGCAGTTTTCCGGCGTGGCGGCCGAGTTTCCCGGTATTTTGGCTTATCGCGGTGCAAACGATATTACCGGCCAGCTCGGCCAGCGCAATCATCTCGGCCACTATTTGATGTGGGGCGTATTGTCGGCGGCGTATTTGTGGGCGCGGCGCAAACTGCCTTGTTGGGCGGGTGCGGCGGCGGTGCTGTTTCTGACGGCCACCTTGGGCTTGGTCAACTCGCGCACAATTTTGCTGTATGTGGTTGCCTGCACCGGCTTGCTGCTGTTTTGGCGGTTGAGGGCAGGGTGTGAAGGCAACCGTGCTTTTGCCGTGCTGCTGCTTGCCTTGCTGATGGTGGTGGCGGTGCAGTTTTATCTGAACCACATTTTCGCGTGGTTCGGCGGCTCGCCGGTCGAAACCGCGCTGCAACGGGTGGAAAACAGCGCGTTTTCCGGTTCGGCGCGCGAAATCGAATGGCGCAACGCTTGGCAGGTGTTCCAAACCGCGCCGCTGTGGGGGCACGGCTGGGGCAGCTTTTCGCTGCAAGGTTTTCTGAACAGCCGTTTTGAAAACGGTTTCAGCCCGCACGGCATCAGCGTGCTGTTTACCCATTCGCACAATATCGTATTGCAGATTTTGGCGGAAATGGGCGCGGCCGGTGCGCTGCTGGTGTTCGGCGGCGCGTTGTGGGTGGTTGCCCCCTTATTCAGACGGCCTTTCGGCTTGGCTTCGCTGCTGCCGCTGGCTTTGATGAGCGTCAGCCTGTGCCACAGCCTGCTGGAATATCCGCTTTGGTATGTTTACTTTCTCGTACCGTTTGCCCTGATGATGAATCTTGCGCCGCCGAGTGCGGCAAGGCCGTCTGAAAACATCGGTTTTCTGCGAACCGCAAACAATGCCGCTTGGCAGCGTCTGCCGGTTCTGCCTTGGGGCGCGGCTGCTTTGGCTGTGATTTTATCCGTAGGCATTTTGCGCTTGGGCTGGGTGTATCACGACTTGACCGCATTTGACCGCCGTCCGAAAAACGAAGCAGTTCAGAAAATTGCCGAGAAAATCGACGGCCTGCGCCGTATTTCTCAAAACGAACCGCTGCTGGCGTATTATGCCGATTTGTCGCTGACGCGCCGCATCAAGCCGCAAGAAGCCGCTTTGCCCGATTGGGCCGTACAGGCGGCGGACAAAGCCTTGCTGTACCGCCCGTATGCCACCGCCTATCTGCGCGGAATGTATCTTTACCGTTTGGGGCGCAAAGAAGAAGCGGCTGCGTGGTTCGGCAAACTGTTTCATTATTATCCGAATATGTTGCCGTTTTACAGCAAGCAGCTGAAAAATCCGCCTTTTTCTGCCGAACTCTATCCGGCGGCCTTGGCTGCCTGTCGCGAATTCAAAGCAGTCAAACCGGCGGCCAAAGCCTGCGAATAAGCAAAAGAGAAATGTAAAGACCGTTATTTTGAATGCAAAAAAGCGAAAAGTAGGGGCGGACGGGTTCAAAAACGCCGCGCCCGTGTTAAGATAGCCGTTTGTAAAGAAACGCCGCTGCTCGATGTGCAGCGCAAACCGATTTCAAAACAAAGGATAAAACAATGAGCCGAGTATTATTGGTAGATGATGATTCCGATTTGACCGAATTGCTGACCGAGTATCTGAGCGCCGAAGGTTTGGAAGTAAACCGTATGCCCGACGGCGAATCAGGCGTGCAGGAGATTTTGTCGAATCAGTACGATGTAGTCGTATTGGATTCTATGATGCCGAAAATGAACGGTTTGGACGTACTGAAAACCGTGCGCAGCCAGCAAAGCGCCGTGCCGATTATTATGCTCACCGCCAAAGGCGACGATATCGACCGCATTATCGGCTTGGAAATGGGTGCAGACGACTATGTACCGAAGCCTTGCACGCCGCGCGAACTGCTGGCGCGTATCAATGCCATTCTGCGCCGTGCGCAAAACAGCAGCGAGCAGAGCAATACGCCCAACAGCATTGCCGTCAGCAACGTTACCCTGTATCCGGCCAAACGCCAAGCCACCATCGGCGATGCGCCTTTGGAGCTGACCAGCACCGAATTCAATCTGCTGGAAGTATTGATGCGCCACGCCGGCCAAGTGGTCAGCAAAGAAACCTTGTCCATCGAAGCGCTCGACCGCAAACTGGCGAAGTTTGACCGCAGCATCGACGTGCATATTTCCAGCATCCGCCACAAACTCGGCGATGCCTCGCTGATTCAGACAGTGCGCGGTTTGGGCTATCTTTTCGTTAAAAACTGATTGAACCGTTGAAATGAAACTGTTCCAACGCATCTTCGCCACGTTTTGCGCAGTGATTATCTGCGCCATATTCGTGGCGAGTTTTTCTTT
>JAUNKU010000125.1 GCA_030532645.1 Neisseria sp.
GGTTTCTGCGAAGCTAAAACCGAAAGTTTCTGCGAAGCTAAAACGGGCTTTTTCCTTATGCCAAAGTCGCCACCAAAACGGCTTTGATGGTGTGCATACGGTTTTCGGCTTGGTCGAACACGATGCTCGCTTCGCTTTCGAATACGTCTTCGGTCACTTCCACGCCGTCCAAGCCGAAGGTTTGGTAAATCCATTCGCCGACTTTGGTTTCGCGGTTGTGGAAAGCAGGCAGGCAGTGCATAAATTTAACGTTCGGATTGCCGGAGGCGGCCATCAGTTCGGGAGTCACGCGGTACGGTTTCAGCAATTCGATGCGCTGGCGCCAAACGTCGGTCGGCTCGCCCATGCTCACCCAAACGTCGGTGTGGATAAAGTCCACGCCTTGAACGGCTTCTTCGGCGTTTTCGGTCAGCAGAATGCGTGCGCCGCTTTGTTCGGCCAATTCGTGCGCCTTGGCGATGATGTTTTCAGACGGCCACAGTTCTTTCGGCGCGCCGATGCGTACTTCCATGCCGAGCAGTGCGCCGACCAGCAGCAGCGAGTTGCCCATATTGTAGCGGGCATCGCCGACATAGGCGTAGGCGATTTGGTTCAGCGGTTTCGTACAATGCTCGCGCATTGTTAAAACGTCGGCCAGCATTTGGGTAGGATGAAATTCGTCGGTCAGGCCGTTGAACACGGGAACACCGGCGTAAGCGGCCAATTCTTCAACGATTTCTTGACCGAAACCGCGGTATTCGATGCCGTCATACATACGGCCGAGTACGCGGGCGGTGTCTTTGATGCTTTCTTTGTGGCCGATTTGGCTGCCGCTCGGTTCAAGATAGGTAACGCCTGCGCCTTGGTCACGCGCGGCCACTTCAAAAGCGCAGCGCGTGCGCGTGGAGGTTTTTTCAAAAATCAGTGCAATATTTTTGCCGCGCAGCTTCTGCTCTTCGCGGCCTGCTTTTTTAGCGGCTTTCAGCTCGGCGGCCAAATCCAGCATTTCTACGATTTCAGACGGCGTAAAGTCCAATAATTTCAAAAAATGGCGGTTTTTCAAGCCCGACATAAGATTTCCTTTTTAACGGTTATTTCAACAAACGCTGCAAAATGCCTTCATAAACGGCGGAAAGCTGCGGAATAGCGGCCAAATCGATGTTTTCGTCAATCTGATGGATACTGGCATTGACCGGCCCCAGCTCAATCAGTTCGCGCGCGATGGCTTTGATAAAACGGCCGTCCGAAGTGCCGCCCGAAGTGGAAAGCTCGGCTGTTACGCCGCACACTTCGGCTACGGCTTCCTGCGCCACTTCGGTCAGCCTGCCCGCTTCGGTTAAAAACGGCCGGCCGGACAGGCTCCACACCAAATCATATTGCACACCGTGTTTGTCCAGAATTTCGTGGACACGTGCTTGCAGGCTTTCGGCGGTGGATTCGGTGGAAAAACGGAAATTGAATTTCACGCTCAATTCGCCCGGAATAACATTGGTTGCGCCCGTGCCGCCGTTGATATTGGAAATTTGGAAACCGGTGGGCGGAAAATATTCGTTGCCTTTGTCCCATTCGACAGCGGCCAGCTCGGCCAGCGCAGGCGCGAAAGTGTGCACGGGATTGACCGCCAAATGCGGATAAGCGATGTGGCCTTGCTTGCCTTTGACGGTAAGATTGCCGGAAAGCGAGCCGCGGCGGCCGTTTTTGATGGTGTCGCCCAGCGTATCGACGGCGGTCGGTTCGCCAACAATACAATAATCAATTGTTTCGCCGCGCGCCGCCAAAACGTCCACCACTTTGGTGGTTCCGTCGTGCGCATCGCCTTCTTCGTCAGAAGTAATCAGCAATGCGATGCTGCCTTGATGCTCCGGCTGTGCGGCAACAAAACGCTCGCAGGCGGTAACAAAAGCGGCAATGCTGGTTTTCATATCCGCCGCACCGCGCCCATACAGCTTGCCGTCGCGCTCGGTCGGCTCGAACGGCGGCGAAGTCCAGCGTTCGACAGGGCCGCTCGGTACAACGTCGGTATGACCGGCAAAACACAATAAAGGGGCTTTTGTGCCTTTGCGCGCCCAGAAATTTTTGGTATCGCCGAAATTCAGCGGTTCAACGCTGAAACCGATTGCCTGCAAGCGTTCGGCCAGAATGCTTTGGCAGTTTTTGTCATCAGGCGTAACCGACTGCTCGGCGATCAGTTGTTTGGTGAGATGTAAAGTTGCGGTTTCAGTCATTTTGTGTCCGTGTATATGTGGTACGCTGCCCTGTGGCAGAACGCATCATTTTTCAGACGGCCTTTTCATCAAGGCAGCAGTAAAAAAGCGATTATAGTACAGAAAAAAGCGTTATCGGGCGCACGGCTTCTGCCTGCGCCCGATTTTTTTACCGGCGTTTATTTCTGCGCGGCCTGCTCAGCTTTGCGTTTGTCCCACCAAGCATACAGATTGCCCAAAACCGTACCGGATACGGAATGCCATACGCAAGCAACGGCGGTTGCAATGGCTGATTCGGCGCTGGCCGGGAAAAATTTGGCGCTCAAACCGGTTGCCAAACCGGCGTTTTGCACGCCCACTTCAATCGACAAAGTGCGTTTTTTCGCGGTACTCATACCGAGCAATGCGCCGGAATAATAGCCCAACACATAACCGCCGAAGTTGTGTACCGCAATCGCTGCCAGCATCACCAGCGCAGATTCCATAAAGCGGTGGCCGTACACGGCGGCAATACCGCCGACAATGCAGGCAAAGGCAATCACGGCCACGCCCGGCATTGTGTCGCGCAAATCGGCAAACCAAGCTTTTTTATGCAGCAGCATATTCGCCACTGAGCCGACCACCACCGGCAGCAGCGTTACCAACAGCATAAATTGGAACATTTTCCAGCCGTCCATATCCACTTTTTCGCCCACCAGATACATCATCCACAGCGGCGTCAGAACCGGCGCAAGCAGTGTGGAAACGGTTGTCATACCGACCGAAAAGGCCACATCGCCTTTGGCCAGAAAGCTCATAATATTGGACGACACCCCGCCCGGACAAGAACCGACCAGCACCAAGCCCAATGTCAGGCCGTCTGAAAGGCCGAACAGTTTGCCGATACCGATGGCCAAAAGCGGCATAATCGTATATTGCGCCAGCGCGCCGACGGCAATGTCGAACGGGCGTTGCGCCAGAATTTTGTAGTCTTCCTTACCCAGCGTCATACCCATACCGAGCATAATCATACCGAGTACGAAAATCTGGGTGTTGCCTTTTACCCACGCAAACGTGGCAGGCTCAATCATCGCAATCACCGCCGCCAGAATAATGACAACGGCGGTAAAACGGGTTAATTGTCGGCTGAGTGCAACCAAAAAGCGCATAGTAAATCTCCTGATAATGTGGTTTGTTTTTTGAACGGCGAAAGTGCGCCGTTTTGTTTTGTACTTCGCGGCAAACCGCTTTGTTTTTCAGACGGCCTTCAAGCAGCAAAGGCCGTCTGAAAAGAAGCGGCTTTATGCGGAATGTTTTTCGATAGGAACTCAGCCCTTCGGGCTGACACCCCCACCCCCGCCCCTCCCCCGCAGGCGGGAGAGGGAGCGAGGCTGTGCCTTCGGTTGTTTTGCCGAAACCTCCGCCGTGAAAGATGTCCGAAGCAAGCCCGTGCATCACAGCATAAGTTTGGCGGCCGTCTGATTCCAGGCGTAACAACTTGGCTTCAAGCTTGTTTTCAGACGGCCTGCCGCTGGCTTAATTGCCTTTGGCTACGCGGCGCCAGTGGTGCAGCAGCGGTTCGGTGTAGCCGCTCGGCTGTTCCGTGCCTTTGAAAATCAAATCGCAGGCGGCGAGGAAAGCCGGTGAGGTATCGAAACGGCCGACCATCGGCGTATAAGCCGCATCGCCTTCGTTTTGTTTGTCCACCACGGCAGCCATACGTTGCAGCGTTTCGCGCACTTGCGCTTCGCTCACCACGCCGTGCAGCAGCCAGTTGGCGATGTGCTGGCTGGAAATACGCAAGGTGGCGCGGTCTTCCATCAGGCCGACGTTGTGGATATCCGGCACTTTCGAGCAGCCTACCCCCTGCTCTACCCAGCGCACGACATAGCCCAAAATGCCTTGGCAGTTGTTGTCCAGCTCTTGCTGTTTGGCTTCTTCGCTCCAATCGGCATTTTCGGCCAACGGAATGGTCAGCAGGTCGCGTTGGCATTCTTTCGGCTCGGCAGCCAGCATTTCGCTTTGTACGTCAAACACGTTCACTTGATGGTAATGCAGTGCGTGCAAAGTGGCGGCAGTCGGCGACGGCACCCACGCGGTGGTTGCGCCGGATTTCGGATGGCCGATTTTCTGTTTCAGCATTTCAGCCATCAAATCCGGCATCGCCCACATACCTTTGCCGATTTGCGCTTTGCCCGGCAGGCCGCGTTGCAGGCCGGTTTGCACGTTGTTCAGCTCGTAGGCGTTAATCCATTTGCTGGCTTTCA
>JAUNKU010000126.1 GCA_030532645.1 Neisseria sp.
ATGATTGGGGCATGGCGGTTTTCCGAAAAGTTTCAGACGGCCTGCATTGTATAAACGGCAGGCCGTCTGAAAAAGATTTGAACGGAATTCTTGCGTGTTTTTACTCAAATGGTGCAGGGGCTTGTTGCAAGTGTGTTTTGTACTGTTGAAATATTATGCCGGCTTGAGCAATCCGCTATGGAAAAGCGGCTTCGGATGTTGAAACCGATTATCCCGCATTTTTCATCAGGCGTTGTTTTTCGCGCTTCCAGTCGGCTTCTTTCATGCTTTGGCGTTTGTCGTGCTGTTTTTTACCTTTGGCCAAACCGATGTCCATTTTGATGTAGCCGCGCTTGTAATGCAGATTAAGCGGCACGAGGGTGTAGCCGCTGCGCTCGACTTTGCCGATTAACTTATTGATTTCCGATTGGTTCAACAGCAGTTTGCGCTGGCGGACGGGATCGGGTTTGACGTGCGTTGAGGCGGTCGGCAGCGCGGTGATGTGGCTGCCCACCAGATAAAACGCGTTTTTTTTCCAATGGATATAGCTTTCTTTCAGCTGCACGCGGCCGGCGCGGATGGCTTTTACTTCCCAGCCGTCCAACACCAAACCGGCTTCGATTTGGTCTTCAATGAAATAATCGTGGAAAGCTTTTTTATTGCTGGCAATGCTCATAATGATGGGGTTTCGTTGGTTTTCTTTAAATTTTTCAGACGGCATTCTAGCGGAAACCGAGCCGTCTGAAAACGAAGGCAGTGGGATTCGGAAAGCAAAAGCAGTATATCAACGCGGCTCAATCAGCTTGAAGCGCGGCACGTCGCCGTGTTCGCCTGCAACGGTTTCGGCAAACATTCCGGCCGGACGTACCCACAGGCCGAAATCGCCGTACAGCGCTTGATATACAGCCAGCCATTCACCGCTTTCGGAGTGCCGTGCCAAGCCGGTTACTTGGTACAAATTGCCTTTGTAATGGCGGTAGATGCCGTTCGGCAGGTCGGGTTTGGGCGCGTTCACGAAGTTTGCTCCGTTTCAGGAAAATGGCGGCGGTACAGCGCATCGATTTGTTTGAATAGGGCGGTATCTTCCGGCCGCAGTCGGAAGCGCAAGTTGTTCAGGCGGATCAGTTCGGCATCTTCGGCTTCGGCCAAGGCACATTCGGCAGATTGGTTGGCTCGGAGACGGGCGATGATCCGGTCGATTTGCGACAGGGCTTGTTGATGGTCATTCATAGCGGCTGGATCTGGAAACGGCAAAAAGGAAAACGGCAGGTTCTGCAACCTGCCGTTGTGATAAATCCTGAGATTTAAACCGATTAAGCGGCCTGAATGTTGGCTGCTTGTTTACCTTTCGGGCCGGTGGTTACGTCAAAAGAAACTTTTTGGCCTTCTTTCAAAGTTTTGAAACCTTCCATATTGATGGCTGAGAAGTGGGCAAACAAATCTTCGCCGCCTTCGTCAGGAGTGATGAAACCAAAACCTTTTGCATCGTTGAACCATTTAACTGTACCGGTTGCCATAGAACTACAACTTCCTATAAAAAATTAATCAAAAAGCAGGCAGAGCAGCCTCGGCTGCCGTGTGCTGTTTGGCGTTTTACATTTGTTAAGCTTTGTCGTCAAGCGCAAAAGCACTGTTAAGGCGAAAAAAATGCTTTTTCTTTGAAAAAGATGCAAAATACAACAGAAAACGGTATGTCCGTGCTCTGGCTTTTACGGCAAATGGCCGTATATGCTGGGGCAGAAAGAATGACGGCAAGTGTGTTTTCAGACGGCCTTGCTTGCTGCTGTGCCGTCTGAAAATGCGGCTGAAACGGGGTTTTCCGAAGTGAAAGAGAATATTTATGACGATTGGGCATCAAAGCGATACGGTATCGGGCGGTGTGCGTTTGGCACCGCCGAAAAAATACGGCGTTTATCTGTTGAACGATGATTACACGACGATGGATTTTGTGGTGGAAGTATTGACGCAGATTTTTGCGCTGCCGCGGGAGCGTGCAGTGGCGGTGATGTTGCTGGTACATCATCAGGGTCGCGGTTTGTGCGGCGTGTACAGCCGCGATGTGGCGCTGACCAAGCAAAAGCAGGTGGAAGACAGGGCGGCGGCAGAAGGCCATCCGCTCAAATGCAGTGTGGAGGAAATGCCGTGATTTCACAGCAACTGGAAGCGGTTTTGCAGCGGATGTATGCGGAGGCGCTGGATTGTTCGTATGAACTGATTACTTTGGAGCAGCTTTTGCTGGCGCTCTTGCGCGAAGACGAGGCGGTACGCAAGCTGCTGGTGGATTTGGGTGCGGACGAAACGAAATTGGAGCAGAAGTTGCTGGCGGCGATTGCGGAGGATACGCCGGTTTTGCCGGAAGATACGGCGGAATTTGATCCCCAGCCGACGCTCGGTGTGCAGACTGTATTGCAGCGGGCGATGGTGCACGCGCAGTCGGCGGACAAAAAAGAAGTGTTGCCGTCTGATATGCTGGTGGCGCTGTTTGCCGAGAAGGAAAGTCCGGCGGTGTATATTCTGCATCAGATGGGTATCGACCGTTTGCGCGTGCTGCAATATCTGGCGCACGGCGGCAATGAATTTTCAGACGGCCTTGAACGTGAAAAGACTGCTGAGGACGGTGCGGAGCAGGGCGGCAGTGCGTTGGAAAAATATACGCAAAACCTGAATGCGGAGGCGGCCGAAGGCAGGCTGGATCCTTTAATCGGCCGCAAGGCCGAATCGGAGCGGCTGGTGCAGATTTTGTGCCGCCGCCGCAAGAACAATCCTTTGCTGGTCGGCGAAGCGGGGGTTGGCAAAACCGCATTGGCGGAAGGTTTGGCTTGGAAAATTGTTAACGGGCAAGTGCCGGAAGTTTTGGTAGATGCCGAGGTGTATGCGCTGGATATGGGCGCATTATTGGCCGGAACCAAATACCGCGGCGATTTCGAAGCGCGGATGAAAGCCGTTTTGAAAGAGCTGGAAGCGATACCGCAGGCGGTGCTGTTTATCGATGAAATCCATACACTTATCGGTGCAGGCAGCACGTCGGGCGGTACGATGGATGCCTCCAATCTGCTGAAACCGGCTTTGGCAAAAGGCCGTCTGAAATGTATCGGTGCGACTACTTATGACGAATTCCGTACGGTATTTGCCAAAGACCACGCGCTCAGCCGCCGTTTCCAGAAAATCGACCTGCCCGAGCCGAGTGTGGCCGAAACCGTGCAGATTCTGCAAGGTCTGAAAAGCGCATTTGAAACTTTCCATAATGTGCGCTACACCAATGATGCGCTCGAGGCGGCTGCGGAATTGTCGGCGCGTTATATCAACGAACGTTTCTTGCCCGATAAAGCGATTGATGTGGTGGACGAAGCCGGTGCGGCGCAGAAAGTGCTGCCTAAATCGAAGCAGAAAAAAGTTATCGGACGGGCGCAGATTGAAGCGGTTGTTGCCAAAGCCGCGCGGATTCCCGAGAAAACCGTGTCGCACGACGATAAGCAGAAGCTGCGTTATCTCGCGCGTGATGTAAAAAATATGGTGTACGGCCAAGACGAAGCGGTGGACGCGCTGGCTTCCGCTGTAAAAACGGCACGCGCAGGCTTGGGACAGCCCGACAAACCGGTCGGCTGCTTCCTGTTTTCCGGCCCGACCGGTGTCGGCAAAACCGAAGTGGCCAAACAGCTTGCCGCATCGCTCGGTATTCCGCTGCAACGCTTTGATATGTCGGAGTATATGGAACGGCACGCGGTTGCCCGTCTAATCGGTTCGCCGCCGGGCTATGTCGGCTTCGAGCAGGGCGGCCTGTTGACCGAAGCGGTGAACAAACAGCCGCATTGCGTGCTGCTGTTGGACGAAATCGAGAAAGCGCACCCCGATATTTTCAATATTCTGCTGCAAGTAATGGATGCCGGCAGGCTGACCGACAATAACGGCAAAAGCGCAGATTTCCGCAATGTGATTCTGATTATGACCACCAACGCCGGCGCGGAAAGCCTGAGCAAACCGGCTTTCGGTTTTACGGCGGCAGCGCAGCGCGGCGATGAAAGTGCGGCGATTAAGAAAACGTTTACGCCCGAGTTCCGCAACCGCTTGGATGCCGTTATTCCGTTTGCACCGCTGAACGAAGCCGTGATTGCCAAAGTGGTGGACAAATTCCTGATGCAGCTCGAACACCAGCTGGCCGCGAAAAATGTAGAAGCCGAATTTACGCCCGCTTTACGCGCTTATCTCGCCAAACACGGCTTTGATCCGCAAATGGGCGCACGCCCGATGAACCGCCTGATTCAGGACAAAATCCGCAAAGCCTTGGCAGACGAACTTTTGTTCGGCGCACTGGTAAACGGCGGCAGCGTGTTGCTGGATTGGAATGAAGAAAAAGGCGAAGTGAAGATTCAGGCAGCGGAAAAAGATTGATTTTTT
>JAUNKU010000127.1:0-1120 GCA_030532645.1 Neisseria sp.
GCCATATCGGTTAAGAAAATCGTTGCTTCCAAAATATGGTTTTTATCCGAACCGGCCTGCGCCAGCCAGTGATCGATTTGGCGCAGCACATCGGCCGTTTGCGCTTTGGCATCTTCCTGCGGATTTTCCGGCACCATACCCGAAAGAAAAATGAAACCGTTGGCCGCCGTACCTTCCGACAGGCGCGGGGTTTTGCCGAAATATTCAACCGTCATTGCGGAACTCCTTTTGCGTGCAGAAAAAACAGCTATGGTAACATAGCGGCTTTGTTCCGGAGCAGAAAAATGGCGAAAACAGATTATCCCGTAACCGCCGCCGTGCGCTTTCTGCGGGCGCATAAAATTGCATTCGAGCCGCTTTTGTATGCTTATGAAGAGCGCGGCGGCACAGCGCATTCATCCGCGGCCTTAGGCGTACCCGAACACGCGGTGGTCAAGACGATTGTGCTGCAAAACGAAGCCAAACAAGGCTTGGTGGTGCTGATGCACGGCGACAAGCAGATTTCCACGCGCAATCTTGCCCGCCAGCTCGGTATGAAACACATCGAGTCGGCCGATCCGAAACAGGCGAACAAATGGACGGGTTTCTTGGTTGGCGGTACCAGCCCTTTCGGTTTGAAAACGCCGCTGCCGGTGTATGCCGAGCGCAGCATTTGGGATTTGCCGCTAATGTATATCAACGGCGGCAAACGCGGTTTTCTCGTTGCTGTCAAACCGCCGGAAGCCTTGGCCGCTTTGCAGGCGCAAGCGGTTGATGTAGCGGTGGACTGAGCCGTTTTCCGTTGAAATTTCTGTATTTTCAGACGGCCTTGCCAAGCTGTTTCCTTCTTTCTTCGGGAGAAAGCGGAAAATCGGATAACAAGAAAAATCGGCAGCCGGCAGGCTGTCCGGCAGATAAATGAAACGGCACAAGCATTGCAAGGCCGTCTGAAAAATGGTGCGTTTGCAACCTTAAACTGCAAACAACATAAAACAAAAGGAAAAATATCCGATGGAAAACCTCTTAATCAGCATTGCGTGCAGCGTAGCGGTTTCCGTGCTGCTGAAAACGGCGCGCGGCAGCAAAATCGATATTGCACAGGCGGTGGGGGTGAATTATCTGGTGGCGGTATCGCTGGCGG
>JAUNKU010000127.1:1220-4346 GCA_030532645.1 Neisseria sp.
ATCGATATTTTGTTCAAACAGCTGGCCAAAGGCGGCGCGGCATTTCCGGCGGTATTGACGGTGGCGTTTGCGCTGGCCGGTGTGCTGATGTTCGGCTATCTGTTTGCACGCGGCACAAAATGGTCGCGGCAAAGCATTATGGGCGGCATTTTGCTCGGCTGCTTGAATTTCGGCAATATTCTGTCGTATATCCGCGCCCATCAGGCAATGAAAGATAATCCCACTTTGGTGTTTGCCGGTATGAGCATCGGCGTGATTTGCGTGGGTACTTTGGTCGGCGCGGCTGCTTTCAAGGAAAAAATCAGTTCCGTTAATGCTGCCGGTTTGGTTCTGGCCGTAGCGGCGGTAGGCTGCCTGTTTTATTGGACGGATATGGCCGCATTGTTGGGGCTGTAAGGCCGTCTGAAAAACAGAAATGATAAAAAAGGATTGAATTTTGTCGAAATTCCGATTAGATAAAAGCTTGGACAAACCCGAGCGGGTAATGTTGGTCGGCGCAATGTTGGCGGCGGACTTTTCCGGTGCGAACGAAACGCGCGAGCGTGCTTTTCAGACGGCCTTGGCCGAGGCGGCCGAGCTGGTCAATGCAACGGGCGGCGAGTTGGTCTGCACCGAAACCGCCAAGCGCGATCGGGCGCATTCCGCACTGTTTGTCGGTACCGGCAAAGCCGAAGAGCTGGCCGATACCGTGCGCCGCGAAAATATTGAGCTGGCGGTGTTCAACCACGAACTGACGCCCACGCAGGAGCGCAATCTGGAAAAAGTGCTGCAATGCCGCGTACTCGATCGGGTCGGCCTGATTTTGGCGATTTTTGCCCAACGCGCGCAAAGTCAGGAAGGCAAATTGCAGGTCGAGCTGGCACAGCTGACCCATCTGAGCGGCCGTCTTGTGCGCGGTTACGGCCATCTGCAAAGCCAAAAAGGCGGCATCGGTCTGAAAGGGCCGGGTGAAACCCAGCTGGAAACCGACCGCCGCCTGATTCAAGTGAAAATCACCGCGCTGAAACGCCAGCTGCAAGCGGTAGAAAAACAGCGCGCCACGCGCCGCAAAGCGCGTCAGTCAGGCCGTCTGAAAACCTTTGCGCTGGTCGGCTACACCAATACCGGCAAATCCAGCCTGTTCAACCGTCTGACCAAGGCCGATGTGCTGGCCAAAGACCAGCTTTTCGCCACGCTCGATACCACCGCGCGGCGGCTTTATCTCACGCCCGAGTGCAATGTGATTTTGACCGATACCGTCGGTTTCGTACGCGACCTGCCGCACGGCCTTGTCGCCGCTTTTTCTGCAACGCTGGAAGAAACCGCGCTGGCTGATGTATTGCTGCACGTTGTCGATGTGTCCAATCCGGATTTTGAACGGCAGATGGACGACGTGAACCGCGTGCTGGCCGAAATCGGCGCAGACAAAGTGCCGCAGCTGATTGTTTATAACAAAACCGATTTGCTGCCGGAAAACGAACGCCGAAACGGCATTCTGCGCGACCATCAAGGCAAAGCCGTTGCCGTGCGTTTGTCTGTGTTAGAAAGCGAAGGCTTGGACGCCTTGCGCGAAGCGATGATTGAACGGGCGGAAGAGGGCGGAGCCGTCTGAAAAAGCCTGTTCGGTTTTGCTCCGGATAACCCTTCCGTTGCACTGTCCGCAGTCGTTTATCCGAGTTTTCAGACGGCCTTGCCGATTGATTTTGAAAAATATTTTGTAAGGAAACTGCAATGAAACTGACCCCATTCTTTTTTTCAGCTGTTGCCGCGCTGGTGTTGAGCGCCTGTGCGCTGACCCCCGAACAACAAGCCGCACGCGAAGCGGCGGCGCGTGCCGAACACCAGCGTTTGCAGGTGGCTTTGGCGGCACAGTGCAGCCCCGAAGCGGCCGCATTGATGCGCCGCCAGTTTGACGGCGACACCGGCGCAGACGAACAATCGCGCCAAGCCTTCCGTTTGGCCTATGCTGAAAAAATCGGCGAACCGATGTTCCAAGCCTGCTACCGTATGGCTTGGCAAAGCTATACCGCCCAGCAGCGCGCCGATTATTTGGAATACCTGCGCTGGCGCGACGACGATTGGTGGTACGGCCCGCGCCGCTGGTGGGGCTTTTACCGTTGGTAAACATTGAGCCGCCTTATTTTGAAACTGTTTTTATTATCACGGTATTTGCTTCTCAATAAATTCAGGAGAAACAATGAAACGTTTGTTTATTTTTGTATCGGCCTGTCTGATGTTGCTTTGTTGTGCCTTCGCTTTGGCACAAACGCCGCAAGCGCAGGACAACACTGATTCGCTGCTGTGGAAAATCAGCAAAAACGGCGAAACGGCCGGTTGGCTGGCCGGAACGCTGCACGCGGGCAAGGAAAACCGTTTGCCCGCCGGTTTTCAGACGGCCTTGGCGGCGAACCGTGCTTTGGTCTTGGAAACCGAGGCGGTGAGCGATGATTATTATGAGAAACATCCGGCCGAGTTGGTAGAAATGTTTACGCTGATATGGAGCGACAAAACGCTGGCGCAGCATTTGGGGCAGGAAAAAGCAGCGGCCTTGCACAAGCTGATAGCGGAAAGCCCGCTGACGAGAGGCAGCGCGTTTATGCTGCAGCCCGAAAGCCGCGTGCAACCTTGGTTTGCCGCATTGATGACGGGTTATCTCGGCATTCCGCAGGAATACAGCGAAGATTTCGGCGTGGACATATTGCTGGCTCGGGAAGCCAAGCAAAGCGGCAAGCCGCTGTACGGTTTGGAGCGGAACGAGGCGATGGAGATGCTTGCCGAAATACCGGTTAGCACGGCGCGCGCGATGATTGATGTTGCTTTGGCGCATCAGGCGGAAATCAACCGTTTTACCGAACAAATGCTGGCGGCTTATGAGTGCGGCGATGCGGCGGCTTTGCTGCGTTTGGACAAAGAAATGGAAGATGCGCTGATGCCGTTTGTGCCCGCAGCCGAGCGGGTGAATGTCCGCCGTTTTGAAGAGCTGTTGGTGGCGCAGCGCAACCGTAACTGGCTGCCGGGAATCAACCGTCATTTGAACGAAGGCGGCAGGCTGATTGCCGTCGGCGCGCAGCATTTATACGGCAAAGACGGTTTGGTGTCGCTGTTGCGTGGGGACGGTTGGACGGTCGAAGCGGTAAAGCAGTAAGC
>JAUNKU010000128.1 GCA_030532645.1 Neisseria sp.
ACGCTATCGAAGGCTTTACCGGCAAAGGTGGTATGATGCCTGCCAAAGGCGGCAATCCTTCTTTGAGCGATGACGAAGTCAAAGCAGCGGTTGAATATATGGTGAAAGAATCAGGCGGCAAATAATTTATCCGTCAGATAGCTGAAAAAACGGCACATTGTTAGATGTGCCGTTTTTTTGCTTTAACACCGCAGCCAGCCCGGCCAAACGCAAAGCCGTCTGAAAACGGAGTGAAGCGGAGTTTCTGCGAAGCTAAAACGGAGCGTTAGTGAAGTTTCTCGAAACCAAACCAAAGCAGAAGCAAAATCTCTGCAAACCCAAACACAACTCCTGCAAACAAAATACCGCCCGCAATAAAATGAAAACTGCTGTTTTTCAGACGGCCTTACCCTATCCAGCCAAGCGCCCTCCGCGTTACAATACCGCGTTTGTTTCTTCATTAACGGCGGCTTGTATGGCACAGGATTTCCAGTATTACATCGGCATAATGTCAGGCACCAGTATGGACGGCGCAGATGCGGTGCTTATCCGTATGCGCGGCGCAGAATGGCTGGGCGCGGAGGCACACGCTTTTACGCCGTATCCTGATGATTTGAAAGCGGAACTGCTGGCCTTGCAAAACAGCGGCGAAGACGAAATCCACCGCAGCCGCCTGCTATCCCAGCGTTTGAGCCGTCTGTATGCCGAAACAGTCCATAAACTGTTGGCCGAAAACAGCTTGATGCCGTCTGAAATTACCGCCGTCGGCTGCCACGGCCAAACCGTCCGCCACGCGCCGGAACACGGTTACAGCGTGCAACTGGCCGACTGGCCTTTGCTCGCCGAATTATGCGGCATTCTGACGGTAGGCGATTTCCGCAGCCGCGATTTGGCCGCCGGCGGACAAGGTGCGCCGCTGGTTCCTGCCTTCCACCAAGCCCTGTTTTCCGCGCCGCACGAAACGCGCGTGCTGCTCAATATCGGCGGCATTGCCAACATCAGCATTCTGAGGCCGTCTGAAAACGAGCGAAGCGAGTTTCTGCGAAGCAAAAACGAAGCGCACGCGGAGTTGCTACATAGCAAAAACGAAACATCAGAAATATTTCTGCACAACAAAACTTCGGAGAATCAAGGCGCAATCGGTTTTGACACCGGCCCCGGCAATATGCTGATGGATGCTTGGATGCAAAAAGCTTTCGGCCTGCCGTACGACAAAAACGGCGAAACCGCATCACGCGGCCGGGTACTGCCCGAGCTGCTCGCCCGTTTGCTGGACAATGGCTACTTCCGCCGCCTGCCGCCGAAAAGCACCGGCCGCGAACTGTTTGCCCTGCCCTATCTGCTCGACCGCCTGAACGGCGACGAAGCGCCGGAAGACGTATTACGCACCTTAACCGAGTTTACCGCGCAAACGGCAGTTGATGAAATCGTCCGCAATGCGCCCGACACGCAGCAGATTTACGTTTGCGGCGGCGGTATCCGCAATGCCGTGTTGATGAATGCGCTGGACACTTTGCTGGCCGAACGGCTGCCCGATGCCGCTCTGCACAGCACCGCCGCGCTGAATCTTGATCCGCAATGGATGGAAGCGGCAGCCTTCGCTTGGCTGGCCGCCTGCTGGGTAAACCGTATCCCCAGCAATCCGCACCACGCAACCGGCGCGTCCAAGCCCTGCATTCTCGGCACCGGCTGCTACGCCTGACACGCCAAGGCCGTCTGAACACGCTGTCTCAGACGGCCTTTTCAGCATTAAGACAATACGCGGCCTTGCCGACAGCCTGCCCTGCTTGCGGTATAATACCGCCTTTCCGAATTTTTTAATGCCGTCCGGACGCGCCGCTTTGTGCGCTTTTCAGACGGCCTTTAATGCTTTCTCCACTTATGTCCGCTCCGAACAAAAAAACGCGCAAAACCGTGCGCTCACCGCAACGTTCCACTGAAAAAGCACGCACAACGCGCCCGATGCCGTCTGAAAAAACGGCACTGAAAAAGCCGCGCCCCGAGCACGTTATCAACCTGATTAACGACACTTTCTGGTTGTTCGGCCTGATTGTACTGGCCTATTTCGCGGTAACGCTGGGCAGCTTTTCGATGAGCGATCCGGCGTGGTCGCGCAGCGTGCCGGAAACGGCCGAAGTATTCAACCTCGGCGGCCTGCTCGGCGCATATCTGGCGGATATTTCCTACTATCTTTTCGGCTTTTCCGCTTGGTGGATTGTGCTGGCGGCCGCGATTTTCCTGTTGAAACATTTCCGTCCGCTGCAAGACGGCAGCGAAAAAGCATACAGCCGCTGGGTTGCCTCCTGCGGCCTGCTGGTAATGCTGGCCGCTTCGCCGGTATTGGAATACGCGCTGTTCCGCCACGAATTGGCCGACAATCTGCCTGCCGGTGCAGGCGGCGTGATCGGTTCGCAGCTGGGCGGAATGTTTGTACGCCTGCTCGGCTCGACCGGTAGCGTGCTGATTATGCTGCTGATTACTTTCTTGGCCGTATCGCTGATTTCGCAGGTTTCTTGGCTGGATATGATGGAAAAAACCGGCGACAAAATGGCTTGGCTCTGGGAGCAGTTTGCCAAACTGTTCAAACGTGAAAAAACCGACCGCAATGTGATTGTGCCGGAAATGAAAACCTCGCGCCGTATGGTACAAGAGGCCAAAAACATTGTCGGAATGCCTACCGACAAGCCGGAAACGGCCGCCAGCAACCGCAAACCGGCCTTGCAGGTTACGCCGCCCGCTCCGGTACAAATACCGCTGATTGACGAAAAAGGCGATGCCGCACCGCCACCTCCGGCCGGTGAATACACACTGCCGGCACTGGGTCTGCTGTCGCTGCCCAAAGGCGATGTCCAGCCTGCCGATCCTGAGCAGTTGCAGCAGACCGCCGAGAAAATCGAACAGAAACTGGCCGAATTCGGCATTCAGGTGCAAGTAGTCAGCGCCACCTCCGGCCCGGTGATTACCCGTTTTGAAATCGAGCCTGCACAAGGCGTAAAAGGCAGCCAAATCGTCAATTTAGCCAAAGACTTGGCGCGCGCGCTGACGGTTCAGTCCGTGCGCGTGGTGGAAACCATCGCCGGTAAAAGCACGATGGGCATCGAGCTGCCGAACGAGCGCCGTCAGGAAGTTTCCCTGCGTGAAATTTTGTCTGCCCCCGTATTCGGCGAAGCCAAATCCAAGCTGACGGTAGCACTGGGCAAGGATATTGCCGGTGTGCCGGTTGTCGGCGATTTGGCAAAAATGCCGCATCTGCTGGTGGCCGGTATGACCGGCTCGGGCAAATCGGTGGGTGTGAACGGTATGATTATGTCGATTCTGTTCCGCGCCAAGCCGGAAGAAGTGCGCTTTATTATGATCGACCCGAAAATGCTGGAATTGAGCATTTACGAAGGCATTCCCCACCTGCTCTGCCCGGTGGTAACCGATATGCGCGAAGCCGGTCAGGCGCTGAACTGGTGCGTGGCGGAAATGGAGAAACGCTACAAACTGCTCGCAAAAGTAGAAGTCCGCACCTTGGACAGCTACAACAAAAAAGTAGCCGAAGCCAAAGAAGCGGGCAAACCGATATTCAACCCGTTCAGTCTCAACCCCGACAACCCCGAACCACTGGAAAAACTGCCGCAAATCGTTATCGTAATTGACGAATTGGCCGATTTGATGATGACCGAGCGCAAGGCGGTGGAAACGCAGATTGCCCGCTTGGCACAAAAAGCGCGTGCTGCCGGTATCCACCTGATTATTGCCACCCAGCGCCCAAGCGTGGACGTGATTACCGGCCTGATTAAGGCCAATATACCGACCCGTATGGCGTTTACCGTGCAAAGCAAAATCGACAGCCGCACCATTCTCGACCAGATGGGCGCGGAAGATTTGCTGAAATACGGCGATTTGCTGTTCCTGCAACCGGGCAATGCCGAGCCGACCCGTCTGCAAGGCGCGTTTGTATCGGACAACGAAGTACACGAAGTGGTATCGCATTTGAAACGCCAAGCGCCTGCCGATTATGTGGACGGCCTGCTGACCGGCGAAGCCGCGCTGGAAAGCACCAATGCCGTCAATCCCGGCGCAGGCAGTGATGAGTTGTTCGACCAAGCCGTAGCGTTTATTTTGGAAAGCCGCAAAACGTCGATTTCCTCATTACAACGCCATCTGCGCGTCGGCTACAACCGCGCGGCCAACCTGATGGAAGCCTTGGAAGCCGCAGGCATCGTGTCTGCGGCCGATGTGGGCGGCAGCCGCAAAATTTTGGCGCAAAAAGACCATCTTTAATGTTTGCCGCCATTTTCAGACGGCCTCCCAAAAGGCCGTCTGAAAACGAAACGAAGTGAAGTTTCTGCGGAGCTAAAACGAAACGAAGTGAAGTTTC
>JAUNKU010000129.1 GCA_030532645.1 Neisseria sp.
CCCGCCGTTTTTCAGCAGCGAAACAGCGGCTTGAAGCGCGGCGACACTGGTTTCTGCCTGTGTGGTAATACTTTTGTCGCTGCCGGGTAGCCAGCCGAAATTGAATACGGCTGCGGCAATGCCTTGCGGTACAAACTCAGCGGCACGCTCGTGCCCTGCGGCAATCAGCTCGACCCTGTGCCGCAAACCGGCATTATTCAGACGGCCTTCGGTGGTGGCCAAAGCAGCCTGCTGTACATCAAACGCATACACTTTGCCCTGCCTGCCTACACATTCTGCCAGCAGCAAAGTGTCGTGACCATTACCAGCCGTACCGTCCAGAGCCGTATCGCCTTCGCGCAAATGCGCGCGCAAAAGCTGATGGGCAAACGGCAGAATCGGCAGCAAAGGGCTGCTCATTTGCCCTGCTCCTTATCCAGCACTGCCAATGCCGAGCGCAAACGCCGCCAAGCCTGATTATGCTGCTCGTGAACCGCGTTCCACACCGTATCTTGGCTCAAAACGCTGTATTCGCCTTCGGTTGTCCAGTCTAAATCAGCTCCTTCGTTAAAATCTTCATAAATCCTCATAAAGTCGCCGTTGCCGCCGTCTTTGCCGAAATAAAAGTCTTCCAAACGCTTCATCAGATCGGCACTTTTCTGCCAATCGCGTTCGGCCTCGGCCAAACGCGGCTGCAAATCCAGCCATTCACGGTACACCGCTTGGATTTCATCTACACGCTGCTGCGCCTCTTCTTTTGTCCAGCCCATCGGTATGCACTCCGTTTTCAGACGGCCTTACATTCCCAAGCTGTTCAAAAAGCGGATATCGTCCGCCCAGCCGGATTTCACTTTCACCCAAACCTTCAAAAACACCTTGCAGCCGAACAGTTTTTCCATATCCAGCCGGGCTTCGGTGGAGATTTTTTTCAGCTTTTCACCGCCTTTGCCGATAACAATCGGTTTTTGATTTTCTTTATCGACCAGCACCGCAATATAGATATGATTGATGCCGTCTTCCTCGGTAAACTGCTCGATTTCCACATTCATCGCATACGGCAGCTCTTCGCCCAAATAGCGGAACAGCTTTTCGCGGACGATTTCCGTTGCCAAAAAGCGGCTGGATTTGTCGGTTACCATATCTTCGGGATACATCGGCACGCTCTCGGGCAGATACGGTTTGATGCGCTGCATCAGTGCCGCCAGCCCCAAACCGTGTTTCGCGCTGACCACATCGACACCGGCGAATTCAAATTCCGCGCGCACGCCTGCGATAAACTCTTCCAGCTCGGCAGCATTTTTCGCTTTGTCTTTGTCGATTTTATTCAACACCAAAATCACCGGCGTATGTTTGGGCAAAAGCTTCATCACGGTGCGGTCGGCATCGGTAAACCGCATTGCTTCAATCACAAATACCACCACGTCCACACCGCCGATGGTTTCAGTAACGTTTTGATTCAAACGGTCGTTCAACGCATTGCGGTGGTAGGTTTGGAAACCGGGGGTATCGACAAATACAAACTGCGCCGTATCGTCCGTATAAATGCCCGTTACCTTATGGCGCGTGGTTTGCGCTTTTTTGCTGGTAATGCTGACTTTTTGGCCGATTAAGTGGTTCATCAGCGTTGATTTGCCGACATTCGGCCGGCCGACAATCGCCACAAAACCGCAACGGTAATCGGCTGCCCGATTTTGGTTTTCACTCAAAAATTCTTCAATATTCATTTGTTTATATTCCTTTAAATTATGCTGCTTTTCAGACGGCTTTGTTTCGATATTAAAGGCCGTCTGAAAACCTTATTTTCTCTTTTTGCCTTCGGGATATTTCTCTTCCAGCCAGGCAAACGCTTCTTTCGCCGCTTCCTGCTCGGCGGCGCGGCGGCTGTTAGCCTTGGCATAAGTAATCTTGCCCAGCTCGCCCAAATCGCAGGCAATCGTAAACTGCGCGGTATTGCCCTCACCTTCCTGCTGCTCGATACGGTATTTCGGCAGAGCCAAACGCCGCGCCTGCAAAGCTTCCTGCAACAGCGTTTTCGCATCTTTGCCCTGATGTTTGAAATCCACGTTTTTCACGCGCTCGGCAAACAGGCGGCGCACCACCGCCTCGGCCGTCTGAAAATCGGCATCAAAGCTGACGGCTGCAAACATTGCTTCTACCGCATCGGCCAAAATAGACGGACGGTTGAAACCGCCGCTTTTCAGTTCGCCCTGCCCCAAAAACAGCGCATCGCCCACCTTCAACTCCGTTGCAATCTGCGCCAAAACATCTTGGTTCACCAAATTCGCCCGCAGCCGCGAAAGCTGGCCTTCCGGCAAATCGGGAAAAGTATCGAACAACATCCGCGCCACAGTGTAGTTCAACACCGCATCGCCGACAAACTCGAAACGCTCATTGTGTTTGGCAGAATAACTGCGGTGCGTTAGTGCGCGCTGCAACAGCTCCGGCTGCCGGAAAGTATGCCCCAAGCCGCGCTGGATACGCTCCATCGCCGCCTGTTTCTGGTTTCGGGTACTCATAAAAAAATGCTCCGAACGGAAGCACCAAACCGTTTCCGTGCTGGCTGTTTACACAATCTCGCCAACACGCAAACGGTTTGATGCCGTCTGAAAAATGAAAACTGTTTATTTTACCTGAAATTGCCCGCTTCTGATGTAAGCTGCCGTAAAGACCGCTTTTCAGACGGCCTGTAAAAACAAAAAATACCGCCCGATTTTTCTCGGGCGGTATTTTTACTTCAAATTAAGCAGATGCTTTTTTCAGGATTTCAAAAATTTGGTCTTTCAGAGCCAATTTTTCTACTTTCAGCTTCTCGATTTCTTCTTGGGCAGAAACCGCAGTTACCGGATTGTTTTCCAAGCCGGTGATTTTATCGTCCAACTCGTTGTGTTCGTTGAACAAACGGGCGAAGTGTGCGTCTTCGGTTTTCAGTTTAGAAATCAGTTCGCGGTATTCTGGAAACATCGTTTTATCCTCTTGTTAGGTTTTGCAGATTAGGTCGGAAGCATTCCGGCTTCGCTCGCATTATAGCAAAGCGTACGGCCTCTGGCAGCCCGTTTGTGCGGCAAATTGACTTAGCGCAAACGCCGCCGCCGTTTTTTTCATACGGCAAGCCGTTTTTTCCCGTTACGCAGCCTTTACTTTTTGTTACAATCAGAACCGTTTTCCCCTGCCGCGCGGCAGCCGTTTTCACACAGACAAAAGGAACTTTCCAATGTTTTCCAAAAGCGTAACCATCGAAAAATACGATCCCGAATTGGCCGCAGCGATTGCCAAAGAAGTCGAGCGCCAACAAGACCACGTTGAGCTGATTGCTTCTGAAAACTACGTCAGCTGCGCGGTTATGGAGGCCCAAGGCAGCCAACTGACCAATAAATACGCCGAAGGCTATCCGGGCAAACGCTATTACGGCGGCTGCGAATATGTAGATATTGCCGAGCAGCTGGCCATCGACCGCGTGAAAAAACTGTTCGGCGCGGAATACGCCAACGTTCAGCCGCACTCCGGCTCGCAAGCCAACCAAGCCGTGTACGCCTCCGTATTGAAACCGGGCGATACCATTTTGGGTATGAGCTTGGCGCACGGCGGCCATCTGACCCACGGTGCGAGCGTAAACATTTCCGGCAAACTGTATAACGCGGTAACTTACGGCTTGGACGAAAACGAAGTGTTGGATTACGCCGAAGTAGAACGTTTGGCCTTGGAACATAAACCGAAAATGATTGTGGCCGGCGCTTCTGCTTACGCCCTGCAAATCGATTGGGCGAAATTCCGCGAAATCGCCGACAAAGTAGGCGCATATCTGTTTGTCGATATGGCGCACTATGCCGGTTTGGTGGCCGGCGGCGAATACCCGAATCCGGTACCGTTTGCCGATTTCGTTACCACCACCACCCACAAAACCCTGCGCGGCCCGCGCGGCGGCGTGATTTTGTGCCGCGACAATACGCACGAAAAAGCGCTGAATTCCACTATTTTCCCAAGCCTGCAAGGCGGCCCGCTGATGCACGTCATCGCAGCCAAAGCCGTTGCCTTCAAAGAAGCTTTGGAGCCTGAATTCAAAGACTACGCCAAACAAGTGAAAATCAATGCGGCTGCAATGGCGGAAGAATTGGTGAAACGCGGTTTGCGTATTATTTCCGGCCGTACCGAAAGCCACGTTTTCTTGGTTGACCTGCGCTCGAAAAACATTACCGGCAAAGCTGCCGAAGAGGCTTTGGGCAAAGCGCACATCACCATCAATAAAAACGCCATTCCGAACGACCCTGAAAAACCGTT
>JAUNKU010000130.1 GCA_030532645.1 Neisseria sp.
TTATTATGCTGATGCAGCGCAATAAAAACTGGCGTATGGCCGGAGCCGACAAACTGCGTATCGGCGAGGGCAGCGGGCAGGTGGAAGAGCGGATTAAAATCGTCAAAGGCGTGTTTAAACAGTTGGCAACAGCTGCAGAGGCCGTCTGAAAACGGGAAGGCGTTTTTCGAACGGCTTGCCGGAATAAAACACTCAGTCGATTTGACAAAAAGCCCGAACGCGCAAACGTTCGGGCTTTGTTTCAGCTTCTTTTAAAGCGGATTTTCAGACGGCTTTACAGCAGAACTTTCTCGATGCCGCCGTTATTGGCTTTTTCGACAAACTCGTTCTGCCAGTTTTCGCCGAGGATTTTCTTCGCCATTTCAATTACGATGTAATCGGCTTTGAGCGGATTGTCGTCTTCGTAGCGGTTCAAACCCTGCAAGCAGGCCGGGCAGGAGGTGAGCAGTTTGACTTCGCTGCCGTCCTGCGGAAGCTGTTTGAGGTTTTTCTCGATTTCTTCCTGTTTGCGGAACTTCACTTGGCTGGCGATGTCGGGACGTTTGGTGGCAAACATACCGCTTTCGCCGCAGCAGCGGTCGCTTAAAACCACTTCTTTACCCATCAGCTCGCTGGCCATTTTGGTGGCGTTCATTGTTTTAATCGGGCTGTGGCACGGGTCGTGGTAGAGGTATTGCGTACCCTGCACGCCGTCGAGTTTAACGCCTTTTTCCAGCAGATACTCGTGGATATCGATGATGCGGCAGCCGGGGAAGATGTCTTCGAAGCGGTAATCCGCCAAGCTGTCGTAGCAAGTACCGCAGCTGACGACTACGGTTTTGATGTCCAGATAGTTCAGCGTGTTGGCCATACGGTGGAACAAAACGCGGTTTTCGGTAACGATTTCGCGCGCTTTTTCGGCATCGCCGCCGGCGTTTTGCGGATAGCCGCAGCACAGATAACCGGGAGGTAGTACGGTTTGCACACCGACGTGGTAGAGCATTGCCTGCGTAGCCAAACCCACTTGCGAGAACAGGCGCTCGGAGCCGCAGCCGGGGAAGTAGAACACGGCTTCGGCTTCTTCTGCGGTTTGCGGATTGCGGATAATCGGCACGGTTTTGCTGTCTTCGATATTCAAGAGCGCACGTGCGGTTTTAATCGGCACATTACGCGGCAGCGGACGGTTGATGAAATGCACAACCTGCTCGCGGATACCCGTACCGCCTGTTGTGGCTTTCGGCTCGTTTTTCAGACGGCCTGCACCGATATGGAACTTCTTGCCCAAGTCGTAGCCGAGGTTTTGCAGTTTGAAACCGGCTTCCACTACGCCTTTACGCAGGGCATTGACCGCACGCGGATCTTTAGCGTTCAGCATTGCCATACCGGCAGCGACAACCGGATTGAATTTGCGTTTGCCGGACTTGCGCAGATAGTTGCGGATAGCTACGGTAACATCGCCGAAATCGATGTTTACAGGGCAAGGCTTCACGCAGCGGTGGCACACGGTGCAGTGGTCGCCGACATCGTTCAGCTCGTCAAAGTGTTTCAGCGATACGCCGCGGCGCGTCTGCTCTTCATACAGGAATGCTTCGGTCAAGAGGCCGACACCGAGGATTTTGTTGCGCGGGCTGTACAAAAGATTGGCGCGCGGAACGTGGGTGGAGCAGACGGGTTTGCACTTGCCGCAGCGCAAACAGTCTTTCACCGATTCGGCAATCGTGCCGAGGTCGGATTGTTCCATAATCAGCGATTCTACGCCGAGCAGCTCGAAAGACGGCGTATAGGCATTGCGCAAATCCGCGCCGCGCATCAGTTTGCCGCGGTTGAAACGGCCTTGCGGATCGACTTGTTTTTTGTATTCCCAAAACGGCTGCATTTCTTCATCGGTCATAAATTCCAGCTTGGTAATGCCGATGCCGTGTTCGCCCGAAATCACGCCGTTGAGACTGCGGGCGATTTTCATAATGCGCTCCACCGCTTTATGCGCGGTTTGCAGCATTTCGTAATCGTCTGAGTTCACAGGAATATTGGTGTGTACGTTGCCGTCGCCTGCGTGCATATGCAGAGCAACGAACACGCGGCTGCGTACCACTTTACTGTGGATTTTGCCCAAAGCCTGCATAATTTTTTCGTCTGCTTTGCCGCTGAAAATTTCCGCCAAAGGTTTCATTACATCGGCTTTGATCGACACGCGCAAACGGAAATCGCGGAATGCGATAAAGCAGCTTTCATTGTCTTTTGCTTCGGGTGCGGCGTGTACCGCATCGCCGTAACGCGCTTTATAGTCGCCCAGCGGTGCATCCATATTGTCCAGCAGCCACTGCCAGCGCTCGCGTACTGCGCTAACGTGTGCCAAAGCGTGTTCGGCGCGGCTGCCCAGCAATTCCGCGCTCGGCAGGTCGGTATCCATTTTGTCCACCGGCAGCTTGCCGTTGAGATAATTGATTAAGGCATCGCACAAAGCCAGCTTGTTTTTGATGGAAAGCTCGATATTGATGCGCTCGATGCCGTCTGAATATTCGCCCAAACGTTCTAGCGGAATAACTACGTCTTCATTGATTTTAAAGGCATTGGTGTGCTTGGCGATGGCGGCGGTACGGCTGCGGTCGAGCCAGAAAGTTTTGCGCGCTTCGGGTGTAACCGCGATAAAGCCTTCGCCGTCACGCGCCTGTGCCAGTTTCACAATATGCTCGGCTGCTTCAATGACTGCGTTTTCATCGTCCGACACAATATCAGCCAGCAATACCATTTTCGGGCGGCCTTTGCCGGCGGCTTTGGTGGCATAGCCGACCGCGCGCACATAGCGCCAGTCCAAATGCTCCAAACCGGCCAGACGCACGCTTTCGTGCCCCAGCAGATAATCGCGGATTTCAACGATAGACGGCGTTGCGTTGGCGACTGTACCGAAAAATTCCAAACACACGGTACGGATATATTTCGGCATTGTGTGCAGCACAAAAGCCACGCTGGTAATAATGCCGTCCGTACCTTCTTTCTGCACACCAGGCAGGCCGCTGAGGAATTTGTCGGTAACGTCTTTGCCGAGGCCGACTTTGCGGAATTGGCGGCCGGGGATTTCCAGCCGCTCGGTTTTAACGGTACGGCGGCCGTCTGAATCTAATGTATGCACATCGAAAACGGCGGTTTCTTCATCGTGGATTTTGCCGAAATTGTGGCGAACACGCTCGATTTTCAGCCATTCGCCTTGCGGGTTGACCATTTTCCAGTAGGCCAGATTGTCCAGCGCCGTTCCCCACAAAACGGCTTTTTTGCCGCCGGCATTCATTGCCACATTGCCGCCCACGCAGGAAGCATCAGCGGAAGTCGGATCGACTGCAAACACCAGTTTCGCCGCCGTAGCCGTTTCTTCCACGCGCCGCGTTACCACACCTGCTCCGCAGTGGATAATCGGATGCTGGCCGTCCAAGCCGGGCAGGGCGGTGTATTGCACGCCGTTGTGTTTGTCCAATTTTTCCGTATTGATGACTGCACTCATCGCATCCAGCGGCACGGCACCGCCGGTATAGCCTGTGCCGCCGCCGCGCGGAATAATGGTTAAATCCAGTTCGATCAAGGCTTTCACCAAGGGCGCAACTTCCGATTCCGTGTCCGGATTAACAACCACGAACGGATATTCTACACGCCAGTCGGTTGCATCGGTAACGTGCGTTACCCGCGCCAAACCGTCGAACATAATATTGTGTTTCTTGGTAATTTTGCCCAAACGCGCCAAAATCTGCTCGCGCTTGGCTTTGGTTTCCGCAAAACTGCCGTCAAAGCGCATTACTGCGGCTTCCGCCGCCGTCAGAAGCTCGCCCACTTGCGGATTATTGTCTTGGCGCTTTTTGATTTCGTTCAAACGGTGGCGCATTTCGCGCACTAAAGCCTCGCGCCGTTTCGGGTGTTCCAAAAGGTCGTCCACCAGATACGGATTGCGTACCACCGCCCAAATATCGCCGAGCACTTCAAACAGCATACGCGCCGAACGCCCCGTTTTCCGCTGGCCGCGCAGCGCTTCCAGCGTTTCCCAAGCGGCCGCGCCCAACAGGCGGATGACGATTTCACGGTCGGAATAAGACGTATAGTTATAAGGAATTTCGCGGATACGTTGGCTTGTGTTCATTGGTGTGTCCGTTCGTTTTATTTGAATTTTGCTGAAAAGCGCCGATGGCGGCAGAGTAAAAGCTCGGCAGGTAAACCGGAAAGCCGCATTGTAGCCGATTTTATTTCGTAAAAACAGGTTAAGCAGCTTATTTTTCGGCTGTTT
>JAUNKU010000131.1:0-2804 GCA_030532645.1 Neisseria sp.
TGGTGTTTATGCTGAATAAAAGCCGCCAGAACGATTTCAAAGAGCAGCCGCAAGCGGTTGAAGAAACGCGCACCGAAGTATTGACGCCGCCGCAATCCGCCGAGCAGCAGCCGGTACAGACCGCTTCGGAAACCGTGATTGAAATCCTGCCGGAACCGGCCGAGAGCGGACAAGATACGGAAAAAGACGGCAACGCGGATCGCGAAGACACCGGCCGGAGTGCAGAGCCTACCGAGTCGCAGCGTGAAGAAGCGGCGCAAGAAGACAGCAAACCGGCCGCAGTTGCACCGAAACCGGCTGCCAAGCCTGCAGCCAAACCGGCCGAGCGCGAAACTGCCAAACCGGCCGCCAAGCCGCAGCCGAAACCGCAAGAGCAGAAGAAAGCGGCTGCCAAGCCTGAACCGAAAAAAGAAGTGAAGCCGACGGCCGAACAGATTTTGGAAAGCGGCAATATCGAAAAAGCACGCCAAAAAGCCCGTGCGGAGCAAGAGCGTAAAGCCGCAGAAGCTGTCGAGCGCCGCCGTGCCGAAGCCGCTTTGAACGGCAAAGCGCATACCGCAACGGCCAAACCGGCCGAAAAAGCAGCAGCGCAAAGCGGCAGCAAAGTGATTATCCAAGCCGGTTCGTACGGTTCTCAGGCCGATGCCGAAGCGCAACGCGCGAAATTGGCGATGATGGGCGTGAGCGCACGCGTGGCGCAGGCGCAAGTAAACGGCAAAACGGTTTACCGCGTGCAAACCGGTGCATTGGGCAGCGAAGCCGCCGCCAAAGCACGCCGTACATTGCAGCAACACGGTATCGAAAGCTTTACCCGCAGCGCCAAATAAAAGCTGCGGCGGAAAATGAAAGGACAAAGAATGATATTTAAAAAAGTATTGCTGGCCGCCGCATTGGCCGCCGGTTTCGCCGCCCAAGCCAATGCGGCTTTGGTTGAAGGTCAGGACTACACCGTTTTGAAGAAGCCGCTGCCGCAGCAGCAGGCCGACAAAATCGAAGTAACCGAATTTTTCGGCTATTTCTGTGTACACTGCTACCACCTCAATCCGGTGTTGCTGAAACACGCCAAAGCTTGGCCGTCTGACACTTATCTGCATCCGGTACACGTAGTTTGGGCGCCGGAAATGGAAGGTTTGGCACGCATTGCCGCCGCTGTAAATGCCTCAGGTTTGAAATACCAAGCATCGCCTGCGCTGTTTGAAGCGGTTTACGACAAAAAACTGAATCTGGCGGATTCCGCCGTGTTCAAACAATGGGCGGGCACGCAAAAATCGTTTGACGGCCAAAAACTGGTTGCCGCTTACGATGCGTTTTCCAACAAAGCCGAAGCCCAAAAAATGGCCGATTTGACCGCGCAATACCAAATCGAAGGTACGCCGACGATTATTGTCGGCGGCAAATACCAAATGAAACTTTCCGGCGACTGGGAAACCAATATGAAGAAAGTGGAAGAAATGGTGGCCAAAGTCCGCAGCGAACGCGGAATGAAGGCTCCTGCTGCTGCTGCCGCAGCCAAAGCCGTAAAAAGCCGTGGCGCAGCGATTGCCAAAGCCGCCAACCGCTGATTGATGCCAATCAAAGGCCGTCTGAAAACAGAGCTTGTTTTCAGACGGCCTTTTTGCTTGCTGTTTGCCTGGGCGCGTTATTTCCAGCGGCGGCTGATTTTTCGGTTCAGATATTGAAAGGCTTTCTGTAACAGATAAGCCGTAATAATTTGCTTGATGCGCTTGTTCAACATTGTGTTCGTCCTTTTTAGACAGAGCGGGAAACGGTTGTTAAATGGCGCGTATCGCGGCGATTTAAAGCTGGGATTGTGTAAAAAAATGTAGTGCTTGCGCTGGGCAGATGCAGGCTGATTCTCGCCGAGCCGGAGTCTGTTTGGCTGCGGTATCGATTGAAAGGCCGTCTGAATCTGTTGTTTCAGACGGCCTTCGGCATTAAGCAGCTACTGCTTGCAGGGTGAAAACAAGGTTTTCGTTTTTAACCCTGAACAGCAAATCGATATTCGGATGCTTGCCGGGATTGGCTTCGGCATCGGCAACGTGTTCGGCAAACCAAATCAAGCCTTGTTCGGCGGCGGCGGTGTTTAAAGTATTGTCGAACTGTTCGGCAAGAGCGTTGTAGAGTTTCAGGCTGCCGAGTTTGCCGGGGGCGGCCGGAATATGGTGCAGGACACTGCCTGCGTTATCGAGTACGTTCAGACCGCTCAGGTGGGCGATGTCGGGCATTTGGGTAAGGTTGTCTGCGAAAGCCATCGGGTTTCCTTTATGTCGGGTATGGGGTGTGAAAAGCGCGCCG
Organism: Neisseria sp.; assembly: GCA_030532645.1. Classification (GTDB taxonomy): domain Bacteria; phylum Pseudomonadota; class Gammaproteobacteria; order Burkholderiales; family Neisseriaceae; genus Neisseria. The sequence continues at coordinate 2,296 of JAUNKU010000131.1, forward strand.
GCAGCAGGCGCGCGGAACGGGAAGGGAAATCAGGCGTGTTTGGTGCCGAAGATTTTGTCGCCGGCATCGCCGAGGCCGGGAATAATGTAGCCTTGTTCGTTCAGGTGGCTGTCGAGAGCGGCGGTGTAAATCGTAACATCGGGGTGCGCTTCGTTCACGATTTTCACGCCTTCGGGCGCGGCAACCAGCACCAGCGCTTTGATGTTGCGGCAGCCTTTGCTTTTCAGCAGGTCGATGGTGGCAACCATCGAGCCGCCGGTGGCCAGCATCGGGTCGATAATCAGGGCAGGGCGTTGGTCCATATCGCTGACGAATTTTTCAAAATAGGAAACGGGTTTGAGCGTTTCTTCGTCGCGTTGCAGGCCGACTACGCTGATTTTGGCGGTAGGAATCAAATCCAAAACGCCGTCCAGCATACCGAGACCGGCGCGGAGAATGGGCACAACCGTCAGGGTTTTGCCTTTGATGCGGTGGCCGTCGATTTTGCCGCACCAGCCGTCCAGCTCGAA
>JAUNKU010000131.1:2904-4233 GCA_030532645.1 Neisseria sp.
GTAAAACGGAAAAGGCCGTCTGAAAAAGACGGCCTGATAAGGGATTAAGCGGCCAGCGCTTCTTGCAGTTCGCCCGCTTCGTACATTTCCATCATAATATCGGAACCGCCGACAAATTCACCGTTGATGTAAAGTTGCGGAATGGTCGGCCAGTTGCTGTACTCTTTGATGCCTTGGCGCACTTCATCGTTTTCCAAGACGTTTACGGTTACGAAATCTTCGCAGCCTGCGGCTTGCAGGATTTGCACGGCGCGCGAAGAAAAGCCGCATTGCGGAAACTGCTTGGTGCCTTTCATAAACAGGACAACGCGGTGGGTGCTTACCACTTCTTTGATTTGTTCTTGAATGCTCATACCGGATTCCTTTCTGACGGAGGGGTGTAAAAAATGCACATTATATACTTGTTTTGCGGCGTTTCAAATGAACTTTCAGACGGCCTTGCGGTTGCTGAGGTAAATACCGGCAAAAATCGCCGCAATACCGGCCAAATGATAGAAGCGGAAAGCCTCGCCCAAGAGTGTTACCGCCAATATCGAGCCGAACACCGGCATCAAATGGATACTCATACCGGCGCGCACCGAGCCGAAACGGCTGATGGCTGCGTTATAGCACAAATACGCCAATACCGAAGGAAACAGCCCGACATAAGCCAGCGCCAGTACCGAGTGCATATTCCAGCGGATTTGCACGCCGCCGTCCAATTCCCAAAGCATCGGCAGCAGCAATAAAGGCATACCGAGCGCGATTTGCACCGCCGTTAATGAAATGCGGTCGATTTCCGCCGGAATGCGCCGCATCCAAAGCGTGTAAAACACCCAGCACAGCACCGCGCCGAATACCCATAAATCGCCTTGGTTGAAACGCAGCGCCAGCAAATTCTGCCAGCTGCCCTGCAAAATAATGGCCGACACACCGGCAAGCGACACCAGCAGACCGGCGCTCTGAAAAGCGTTCAGCCGCTGCCGTGCCATCAGCGCGGCAAACAGCATAATCAATACCGGCGCACAGGAATTGAGCAGCAGCGCATTGGTGCTGCCCGTGGATTGCAGGCCGGTATAAAGCAGAGAATTGAACGCCGCCACGCCGGTCAGCGCGGTACCGAATACCAATGGAAAATTGGCGCGGAACAAAGGCAGCTGGCGGTGCACCGCAGGCCATACAAAAGGCAGCAGCACCGCGCAGGCAATCAGCCAGCGTAAAAACGCCAGCGACATCGGCGGAATGTCGCTGCGGATAAAACGCGCCACAATCACGTTGCCCGTCCACATCAGAGGCGGCGTGACAAACAGCGCAATGCTTGTTAAGCGATGGAAAGACATAAAAATCCGC
>JAUNKU010000132.1 GCA_030532645.1 Neisseria sp.
ATTGCTGCGGTCGAGCGGTGCGACCAAGGCTTCAATTCGGGTAAAGGCTTTCATTATGTACTTTCGGTTCGGAGGCCGTCTGAAAATCGGGAGGAGCTGCGTTTTTCAGACGGCCTTGCGTTACGGATTACAGTGCGCGCACGTCGGTGAAGTGGCCGGTTACGGCGGCGGCGGCGGCCATAGACGGGCTGACGAGGTGGGTGCGTCCGCCATTGCCTTGGCGGCCTTCGAAGTTGCGGTTAGACGTGGAGGCGCAACGTTCTTGCGGTGCCAAGCGGTCGGCGTTCATTGCCAGGCACATCGAGCAGCCCGGTTCGCGCCATTCGAAACCGGCTTCGGTAAAGATTTTGTCCAAACCTTCTTTTTCGGCCTGTTCTTTTACCAAGCCCGAGCCGGGAACGACCAATACGCGTTTCACGTTGGCGGCTTTGCTGCGGCCTTTGGCAACTGCGGCGGCTTCGCGCAAATCTTCGATACGGCTGTTGGTGCACGAGCCGATGAAGACGACATCCACCGGAATTTCGTTCAGCGGCGTATCGGCGGTCAAGCCCATATATTCCAAAGCGCGTTCCATACCGCTGCGTTTTACCGGATCGCTTTCGTTGGCCGGATTCGGTACCTTGCCGCCGATGTTCAGCACCATTTCGGGAGAAGTGCCCCAAGTTACCTGCGGTTCGATGTTTTCGGCGTTCAGCTCGATAACTTTGTCAAATACCGCGCCTTCGTCTGAAACCAGTGTGCGCCAGTAGGCAACGGCTTTTTCCCAGTTTTCGCCTTTCGGGGCAAACGGTTTGCCTTCGACATAATCAATCGTGGTTTGATCGACGGCAACCATACCGGAGCGTGCGCCGGCTTCGATTGCCATATTGCACAAGGTCATACGGCCTTCCATACTCAGGCTGCGGACGGCTTCGCCGCCGAATTCGATGGCGTAGCCCGTGCCGCCGGCTGTGCCGATTTGGCCGATAATATATAAAGCAAGATCTTTGGCGGTTACGCCGTTTTTCAGACGGCCTTCCACTTTAATCAGCATTGATTTGGATTTTTTGGCGGTGATGCACTGGGTGGCCATAACGTGTTCGACTTCGGATGTGCCGATGCCGTGTGCCAATGCGCCGAATGCGCCGTGGGTAGAAGTGTGCGAGTCGCCGCAAACTACGGTCATACCCGGCAGCGTTGCGCCTTGTTCCGGACCCATTACGTGGACAATGCCTTGGCCTTTGTCTTGGAAAGGGAAATAGGCCAGTGCGCCGAACTCTTTGATATTGCTGTCCAAAGTATCCACTTGCAGCTTGGAAATCGGATCTTGGATACCTTGATCCCAGTTGTCGGTCGGCGTGTTGTGGTCGGCGGTGGAAACCACGCTGTCGATGCGCCACAGTTTGCGGCCGGCCATTTTCAAACCTTCGAATGCCTGCGGGCTGGTTACTTCGTGAACCAGATGGCGGTCGATATAGAGCAGAACCGTGCCGTCTTCTTCTTCGCGGACAACGTGGCTGTTCCAGAGTTTGTCGTAGAGGGTTTGTGCGCTCATTGTAGTGTGCTTTTCTTGTTAATAATCGGTCGGAAATGCCGCGTATCTTAATCGTTAAAATTTGTTATGGCAAGCGCGTTTGTCTAAAAATTTCAATGCAGCCTGAAATTTTTACTGCAAACGGGAATTTTTTGGACAAAATGTCTAAATTTATTTTCTGCGCTGTACAGGCCGTCTGAAAAAGCATATTATCGCAGGCTTATTTTCACCAGCGATGTAAAGGGGATAAAGATGAGCCTGCCGGTAATGTCTGATGCTTATGTGGCGCAGCTTCGCGCGTTCGAGCAGAAAATTTTGAGCCAGCAGCCGAAAATCGAGGCGTGGTTCCGCCGCCAATGGTCGGCACACAAGCCGCCGTTTTACGGCTCGGTGGATATCCGCAATGCCGGTTACAAAATGGCTTCTATCGATATGAACCTGTTTCCGGGCGGCTTCAATAATCTCAATCCGCAGTATGTCCAGCTGGCGGCGCACGCCGCGCAAGATGCGGTGGAGCGTGCTTGTCCGCAGGCAACTTCGGTGCTGATTATTCCTGAAAACCACACGCGCAATACTTTTTATCTGCAAAACGTGTATGCGCTGGCGAATATCCTGAAAACCGCCGGTTTTGAGGTTCGTTTGGGCAGCCTTAACCCCGAAGTAACCGAACCGGCCGAATTTCAGACGGCCTTGGGCGATACCGTTTTGCTCGAACCCTTGCAGCGCACCCGTGAGCGTGTGCATCTGGCAGACGGCTTTTCGCCTTGTCTGATTTTGTTGAACAACGATTTATCGGCCGGTGTGCCGGAAATTTTGCAGGGCATTTCGCAAACGCTGCTGCCGCCTCTGCACGGTGGTTGGACAACGCGCCGCAAAACCGCGCATTTTGCCGCGTATAACCAAGTTGTCGCCGAGTTTGCCGAATTGATCGGCGTGGACGAATGGCAGATCAACCCGTATTTTGAGCAAATCAGCGGCTTGGATTTCCAAGAGCGCGAAGGCGAAGATGCGCTGGCCGAAGCAGTGGAGCGGATGCTGGCGAAAATTCAGGCGAAATACGATGAAAAAGGCATTAGCGATACGCCGTTTGTGATTGTGAAAGCCGATGCGGGTACTTACGGTATGGGCGTGATGAGCGTGAAGTCTGCCGACGAAGTGCGCGGCCTGAACCGCAAAAACCGCAATAAAATGGCGAAAGTCAAAGAAGGCTTGGAAGTTTCGGAAGTGATTGTCCAAGAAGGGATTTATACTTACGAAACATTGGACGGCGCAGTGTCCGAGCCGGTGGTTTATATGATGGACCGCTTCGTAGTCGGTGGCTTTTTCCGCGTACACGAAGGCCGTGCCGCCGATGAAAACCTCAATGCAACGGGAATGTCGTTTGTCCAACTGAACCAAGCCATTCCGGTGGCTGGTGCGGAAGAGGGCGGAGAAGAGCGCTGCAAACGTATTTTCGCCCAATGGGATTCCTTGGGCGTGCCGCAAACCAATGCCAACCCCGATTGCGAATGCAACCGCCTGTATGTTTACGGCGTAATGGCGCGTTTGTCGCTGCTGGCGGCTTCGATTGAACTTGAAGCCACCCGTCCGCAGGCGTGATACCGAGGCCGTCTGAAAATGAGCGTACCGTTTTTTCAGACGGCCTTTTAAGATGGAACGAACGATGTCGAAAGAATTATTGGGTCTGTTTTTCCTGCCTTTGGGCGTGCTTTCAATGTGCGGCGCGGCTTTGTGGCAGATGTATGTTGTGCTGACCGAAAGCCATACGCTCAACCGCTTTAAAGACAAACAGCTCGCTTGGGCGGTGGCCGCGATGTTTTTCAGCTTTTCGCTGGCAGTGTACTGGCTTTGCCCGAATGCGCGGAAAAAAGGCATTGTGTTTTTGCTGCTGAGTGTCGGCGGCGCGCTGATGTATCTGTTGGCTAAAATGTGGCTGCCTTGGCAGAAATAAGGAAAGCCGTCGGAATGTTCCGGCGGCTTTTTTACTTTGCTCGGCGTTAAGTAGATCGGGTTGGTATTCAGCGGAACACGCTGCATTCTTTGTCGGTAATATTGCTGTTTCCGGCAAAATAATCTGCGGTTTCGCTGCAAGAATTGGTGCTGCGCGCGCAAAGGGAAAACGTTCCGTCTTGGTTGGTGCGCAGAATGCGCGGCTCGGCTGTTTGGTCGAGGGCAACGGCTTTCAGGGTGTATTTGCCGGGCAGCGCACCTCGGGCGAGGCCTTGCAGGCGGATGCAGAAGCCGCCGCTTTCGGTGTGCGGCAATGCCGGCCAGTCCGACGAGCCGGATTTGTAGCTTTGATGTCGGGCGTAATAGTTGTGCAGAAAATCGCTGTTTTCCAGCAGGGCGGCTTGGACTTGGCGCAGGCGTGCGTCGGCGGTGTAGCTGCGGTAGCTTTGCGTGGCTGCGGCAGCCAGAATGCCGGTAACGGCCAAGGCGGTGAGCAGTTGCGGCAGGGTAAAGCCTCGGGGTTTCATCGCGGCCTCTTTTCTCTCGGGTTGCAGAATGTTTGTTATACGGCGTTTCGGCCGTTTTTTGTATGCGGAAGATTGGCACGGTAAGCGGTGCAGGTCAAGCCTGACGGCACGGGAGGCAAAAGCATTGTTTTTCAGACGGCCTTGCCGATTTTGGGTGGAATTGAAACGGTTGTGTAAAAGCATTTGTGTTTAGTGTAAAACAAGGCCGTCTGAAAGTTCGGTAAAACAAA
>JAUNKU010000006.1:0-10645 GCA_030532645.1 Neisseria sp.
TGAGTATAAAGATATTCAAAATCATGCTTCGGCAGATGCTTCCGCTATGGGCTTAAGTGGCGGTTTTTCATATAGTCCGAAGCCGAGTGACGGACAATATTCCACCAAAAAGGATGCAGAAATCGGCAAGATTGGTGATAAACCGGTCAGTCTGATGCGTTTCGACCAAGTTTCGGCGAAAGACGATGAATTGAACGAACAATATCGAAGCGAGCGTATTGCCAAAGGGGAAACCTTTAACGATGCCAATTTGAATCAAAACAACTCTGGCGGCTTGAAGTTCGGTTTAAAGCAAAATGACATACACAGCAATGATAAATATGCATTGACCAAAATGGGTTTGGGCAATCTGTTAGGCAATGCCAAAGAATCAGAAAACCATCAATCTGTTACCCGCTCCGTTATCAGTCAAGGAGATTGGCAAATTGCTTCAGAGCAAGGCCGACAAAATATTGCCGATATTGAAAAAGGAACTTCGTCTGCGCATAAAGCATTGGAAAAAGCAGACCGGGAAGGTTTGCTGAAAGAAGTTGAACTCAATAGAGATGTTACTAAAGAGTTTGTTAATGAAACGCTTATCAGTGAGATTGCAGATGAAGCCTACCGCAGTCAATTCATTGCAGAGCATCGTTTGATGACGTTTAAAACGGATGAAAACGGTAAGCCGATTGAGGATGCAAAACTTAAGGAAGCTATGCAAAAAGGCTTTGATAGCTCATCGGATTTACAAAAGGAATTTAAAGAGTTTGAGAACTACTGGTCAGCTTACCAAGCCATGGGAGGAAATATCTATGAATTGCGTGAAATTTCCGACCAAGAACGGAAAGATTTAAAAACCACCCGTTACACCGACCCGGAAACCGGTAAAACCGCCAACAAAATTGTTGTCGGAGTCAATGGTATTTTTAACGGTATCCAAAATGCTGCTAAATTTGCTACACAGCAATATGTGGGGAGCTTTAATCCTGAAACAAACCGATACGAACGTACCTATGAAAATGTTTATTTCTTGCATAATCCTGAAACCAACGGATTGTTGCCTGAATTGGCTGTAGCCGGTTTCCATAAAGTATTAGAGGGAACAAAAGTAGGAGATACGACAGTTGTCGGATTAAGTAATTCAGGCTTGGCCTTAAGCAATATTATGGAAAACTATGGGAAAGATAAAAACGGTTTGTTTATCGGCTCGCATAGCCGAGGAACCATGGTGGTTAATAATGTACTCAATACCTTGAATAACCAAGAAAACCGAGACAAGCAAATTTTATCCAATACAGAACTGAAAATGGTTGGCCCTGCCGCCAAAGTTGCCCAAGCCGATGAAAGACTGTTTCAGTTACAGCACGGTGTCACAACACCAAGAACGGCAGATTTTGCCCATCAGTCCATCCAAATAGAGAACCACGAATTAGATTCGGTCGGCCGCTCTAAACTGATTGGCGGAAATCCGGCAACTGTGGATACCAATACCAAGCAAAAAAGCCAATGGCAGGCGATAAAAGATATTTTAGGGGATTACACCTCTTCGCATAACTGCTACGGTATGGGCAATGAGCGATGTGTAACAGACGGTTACCGAAATGCTAAAGATAAACAAACCAAGAGCCCAACCGGCGTATTTGAGAGGGGAGCATCCAATGAAATCGAAATTATGTACCGTCCGATAAGAATTTACGATTTACAACATCCCAAAGGAAAAACAAAATGAAACATATCATTCGAATCGGCCTTCTTACTATGACATTAACTGCTTGTTCGTTTGGAGGATTTAAACCTGCACCTGATGCATCGGCAAGTTGGAAATTAACAAACTTTACTAAGCTCTATCCAGGATTGACTGCTGCGACACTCAAGCAATATCCTGAAGAAGAAAGAAGAAGGCAAATGCACAATTATTTTGATAAAAAAAATAAAGACATGCATGACTGCAGTTATGACCCAATAGGAGGAGGGGGTAGTGAAGAAGATGCCTGCCTGAGAAAGAAAGGCTGGTATCGTGTAGGTGCTGACCCTTACCCTGAAAACAAACAATACGAATGGCCTCGTACTGAAAACTAAAGCAATGCCGTCTGAAAACGAACAAAGTGAGTTTCTGTGCAGCTAAAACTCACTTTTTCAGACGGCATTGTTTTATTGTTCCGGCAGCCTTTGAAACATCATTACCCGTTTCCCTTTCTCACTTCCTCTGTGATACAGCCACCTTATTTCACGTTCCGGAAACAAATGATGTGCCAGCAGTCTTTTCATCATACGGCTGTCGCCGAAGGGGGCGAACCAGTTAATAATCCACATTCTGTTTCCGCTGTGCCAATTCTCTGCTTGCAACAGAACATCATTGGATTGGAAATATTGCCGTTCGGTTTCTTCGTTGAGATATGCCCAAGTACAGTAACCGATAGGATGTCCGTTGTTACTGAATAAAGCAAATTGTCCATTTTTCAATACCGGCAAGATATTGATAGCAGCTTCTTGCACACTGGCATGTTGATAAATCGGTGAAGCTGCCCACAACCATACCAAAGCACCGAAAGCTTCGGTTTCATTGAAGTTTTCTTGTAGAAACAACTCCGGCGACATGATGTCAATATTTCCTATCTTCATAATTTTACATTTAAATTTTAAGAAGGTTTAGAACGAATAACTAACATTAACCCCCGCAGCCACACGCTTCGTTCTAAAATACTCAGGCTTCTTCAAAGCCTTACCTGCAAATACATCATACGACAAGCTGCCTCCCGCATTAAACGCACCTCTCAAACCGACAGCGGCTCCGGCCAGCGTTTGGCCGAGCAGGTATTTGGTTGAATCACCCGACACACGACCGATGTCGGCTGCGGCGTAGAGTTGGTGTTGCGGTCGGTACTGCCAAGCCAGTTCGTTGCGCCAGTACCAGCCGCGTTCGGCAGACAGGCTCATTTCGCCGTCAAAGCCGCGCACGGTGTAGCGGCCGCCGATGGCGAGTTTGTCCTGCGGCGTTAACGGGGTTTTGTTCCATTGGCTGTGGATTCTTGTGTCGTAGCGGAAGTGCTGTTTGCCGACGGTAAACGGCAGGTTTAAATCGGCATCGGCGGTGATGATTTTCATTTTGCCGCTGCCTTCGTTGAAGGCTTCTTCCGGTGCGTGCAATGCGCCGTCTAAGCGCGTTCCGCGTTTGTAGCCGAGATTGAGGCCAAGGGTGGCATTGCCGAGGTATTCTTTATGACTGAGGTTTAATGCCCAGCCGCCGGTTTTTCTGCGCTGTACGTCGAGTTCTGCATCATCGATATAGCTGCGGGTTTCTCGTTTCCACAGTTTGCCGGTTAAGTGGGTTTTACGTTTGGCATCACGGTAGAGCAGACGGCTTAGGCTGAGGTCGTTGTTATGGCTTCTGCCGCTGTAATCATACACTTCGCTCAATCCGCCTACTGCCTGATGGTAACGGTAGCTGCTATGGTTGTAGGCAAACAGCCAGTTGCCGAAGGGAACGGAATAATGCAGTGCAACATTGTTGCTGCCGCTTTCCACTTCTCTTCCTGTTTCATTTTGTTTGTCGTCCGTACCGCCGAGATGTCTGCCGTAGGAAACGTAGAACATATCGCTCAAACCCAAAGGGTTATCTGCTGAGAAAGTAATGTTTCCCTGATATTTACCGGTGCTTTTGCTGCCGGAGTCATCAAAGCCGAGTGTTAAACGGTAAGGAACGGTACGCTGTTTCCAGTACAGCACGATTTCGCTTTCATCGGGCTTGCCGTTTTCAGACGGCCTGATTTGAATATCGGCCTCAACCGTCGGCAGTCTTTTTACATTCTCCAAACCCTGCTCAATCTCCCTTAAATTCAAAATGCCGCCTTCGGAAACGGGAAACTCGTTTTGAAAGGCGGCAATTCTGTCGGCATGGGTGTCTTCCTGATTGCTTTCATCTACTCGGATTCTGCTGACCTTGCCCGGCAATACGGTCAATTCCAACGTTCCCGATTTCATATCCTGAGGCGCAGCCAAAATGCGTGTTGTCGTGTAGCCCTTATCAATCACAGCATTTTGCGCCAAAGTCATCAGATGATTGATGCCGACTGCGCCCAAACACATACCGCTTTGGAAGCTGCTTTGTTTTAAGGCTTTATCCAGTGCAAATTGGAAAGTATCGGTAGATTCTCCGACGAGAACAACTTGATGAACGGGGAAACAGGGAGATTCGTTTGAAGGAAGAGAAGAAGATGCTGATGAAGCTTGATTGTCGAGAATGATGTGCTGATTATGCTGCTGTGATTGCTGAAACTGCTGTTCGCGCTGCTGCTCACGTTGGAATTGCTGTTGTTGGATTTGGTCGGCGAGTTTTTCTTGTTGAGCGGTTTGGGCGTGAGAAGCTTGGACGGCTAAGATGGCCAGTGCCAGAGGCGTTAAACGGAATGCAATATGCTTCATCAGAAATTCACTTGTGTTGGTTCTTGAAAATGGAAAGATTGTAAGAAAACGTTAAAAACGTGTCAAAGGATTTTAAAGTGAAAAGTAGAATTTTTGTACCTCGCTACTCTTAATTTTTCGCAACTTAAATTAACGGAATTTAAATAATGAAATTTCTAGAGGGGTGGCGCGAGTGAGCGGAATTAGGTGGCGCGAGTAGCGGAATCTGCAGGCTGCCGCCGAGATTTATAAATTGCCTATCAGTGGCGAAGTAACGACCCCGAAGCTGGAAGAAACTTTTTGGACACTGCTGATCGGTAGAGGCTATCCCTCGCCAAACCGCTCGATGCGGTGGTGTACCGACCGTTTGAAAATCCAGCCGACCAGCCAGTTTATTCTGGATAAAGTTAATGAAAATGGTGCAGCCATTATTATTTTGGGGGTACGGAAGGATGAGTCGGCCACTCGTAAAGCCAGTATTGAGAGCCGCCACAATATCCGGCATTCCAATTTAACGCCTCACGGCAGCTTGTCTAATGCTTATGTGTATCGGCCTATTGTTGATTTAAGTACGGACGAAGTCTGGGAGTTTCTGGCAGCCAATAATCCGCCTTGGGGCGGCACACACGGCAATTTAATCCGGCTTTACCGCGAGGCAGCAGGCGGGGAATGTCCGATTGTACTGTCGCAAGAAGAAGCACCGGGCTGCGGTACCAATTCAAGCCGTTTCGGCTGTTGGACGTGTACGGTGGTGAATAAAGACAAGAGCCTGCAAGGGTTTGTCGATGTCGGGCGTACGGAATATCAACCTTTGTTGGCATTTCGTGATTGGCTGGTAGAAATCCGCGACAAACCGGAATACCGCCAAGTTAAGCGGAGAAATGGTGTTTTAACGTTTAAAGACGGCAAACATATTCCCGGACCGTTTACCGTAGCAGCACGTCAAATGATTTTAGATAAGTTGCTGGAAATTCAGACGGCATACGGTGGTGAAGAAAAGCTGATTTCTGACGAAGAAATTACTTTAATCCGGCAGATTTGGACGGAAGATATTATCCAATCGCATACAAGGAAGAATACATAATGAACAATGCAGATGTATATGAACAAGTACAAGACTTGCTGCTGTGGGCCGAACCGGAAGCCAAAAAGCTGATGGTTGAAACAATGACGGAATACGGCGTATCGGTTGACGCTTTGGCTGAATTAGTTGCTTGGGAAAGGGCTAATCAGGAAAAACGCAGCAGATACGGTATGACACAGACATTTGATGAAGTGTTCGGTAATCGTGAGTATTGGAAATCATAATGTGGATTCAATCTGTTAAGTTAAAAAACTTTAAGTCTTACGAAGATGCCGTTTTCCGTTTTCCCAAGCCGGAAAACGGCCGCAACATCGTTTTAATCGGTGCGTTGAACGGACACGGTAAAACCACACTGCTGGAAGCGGTATATCTCTGCCTTTACGGTGCAGATGCCGTCAGCCATTTGAAACGTGCCGGTTTGGGCGTAACGAGCGGCTATCTTGATTTTCTGAGAGCGGCCTTATTCCATCAGGCGCAAGTGCGCCGGAATCAGAAAATGATGGAGTTGGAAATCGAAATTGCACAGGAATACCGCGGAGTAGAGTATGTGCTGAAAGTACGGCGCAAATTCTATTTCGACTACAACGGCAAACCCGAGCCGCAAGATAACGAGCTGCATATCGAGTTGGGCAAAAACGGGCACTACGAGCCTGTACCCGAAGCTGAATTTGAAAAATACCGCAATGCTTATGCTTTGCCGATTGATTATGCGCCGTTTTTCTTTTTCGACGGTGAGAAAATCGTGCAAACCGCCGAGAAAAGCGGTGCGGGTACTTGGCTGAATAGTGCTTTGAAAGGATTGCTGGGCGTTACTTTATTGGAAAAATTGCGCGAGAGCATTACGCAATACCGCAATCAGCAGATTTCCAGCAAAGCTTCCGAGCGTTTGAAAGAAGAACTGGTACGTGCAGAAAAGGCATTGCAAGCGGCTGAAACGGCTTTATTCCTGATGCAGGAAGAGTTTCAGGCAGTTGAAGCGGATTTAAATGAATGGTTGGCCAAGCGCGAGAGTCTGCAAAACCGTTTGGGGGGCGGAAGCGATATTAAAACATCGCAAGATTTGATTGATGCGCGCGCCCGATTGGATCAGCAAATCGATGAATTCAACCAAAAAATCAAAGATGCCGTCAAAAGTATGCCTTTGGCATTTCTGCCGCAGCAGGAGCTGGCTGCTTTGGGGGAGCAGTTGGAGCGTGAGAAAAACCGCTTGAACCACGAAGCCGGTAAAAAACAGATTGAAAGCAAAGTAGACGATTTTTGGCAAACGTTCAGTACCAGCGACAAAGTGCGTGAAGCCTTAGGGCGTATGGCCGAGCCGATTTTGCAAGATGACTTGATGCAGCAGGCGGTACGCGAATGTTGGGATAATCTGTTTTATCCTTTGCCCGAAAACTGTGCCGAAACGGTGGAGCATAATTATCTTTCGGTCAATATTCACGCTGAAATTCAGAACGAAATTGCCCAATCGGCGCAACTGCCGCAGGAAAAAATCGGCAGCTTGATGGCAGAGTTGGCGCGGAAAGACGAGGAGCGTAAGGAAATCTCCGTCAAAATCGAAGCATTGCGCGGAACGGATAATGATGAGTTGGTCGAGCAGTTAAAAGAAGCACAAGCGAAAACCGATGAATATCAGGCACGTTACGGTGCTTTGAGAAACAATGTGATGGAGCGGGAAACGGCATTTAAAAGCCGGAGTAAAGAAGTTCAGGAACTGCAAGACCGTATCAGCAGCCAAAGTCCCGGCTTGGTGAAGTCGGAGCGTGCGGGGACTGTGTTGAAAGTGATTGCTGATTTGACCGACAAATTGATGGCGCAGAAAGTTCAGGCCGTCGGCGAGGCAGCAACACGCATCAACCGGGAAATTGCACACGATCAACGCATCGAACGTATCCGTATCGAAAGCAACGGCGAATTGTCGTTGTTCGGGCGTGACGGGCGTAAAGCAGCAGTGGATTTTTCAGCCGGCCAAATGCAGATTCTGATTATGTCGCTGGTATCGGCTCTGGCCGAGGTAACGCGTTATCAAGCCCCTTTAATCATTGATACGCCGTTGGCGCGTTTGGACGAAGGCCATCGTGAAGGTCTGTTCCGCCATTGGAGCGGTTTGACGCAACAGGTGATTTTATTGTCGCAAAACACTGAAATTACGCCGGAAGTTTACCGCCGTCTGAAAACGCATATCGGCTGTACCTATTTGGTGGAAGCCGAATCTTTGGACAGTGCGGGCGCACGCTCGCGCGTTACGAAAAACGCTTATTTCGAGCATTAGCTGCGTTTTCAGACGGCCTGCTGTCAGGGTGTCACGTCAATATTCAAAGGAAGAAAAAATGTATCAACTGGAAAACGGTGCGGAGTGGGACAGCGATTTTTATCACTACCTGATGAGCGACAAGCGGATTTTGTCCAGCGCTCAGGCCAAAAGTATTTTGGCGAAACTGGTGCATGAAGGTGTCTTGCCCCAGCCGGATAATAATTTCGATTGGGCAATGCTTTGTATCGGCTATTGTTTTGCCAAGAAAATTACAGAAACGGACAGCCGACTGATTCACGCTCCTGATGCCAAAGGTATGGAAATTCCATCGTTCCAAACTTGTTTTCAGGGTTATCCGCATTTGTGGCTGGCGCTGCTGAGTGAAACATTGTTCCGTATCCGTAAAGACAATCCGGCGCGCAAAGAGGATTTGTATGCCCTGATTCAGACTTTGTGGCATACCGGTGCAGTGGAGCTGGAAAAATTTTGGGAGGGTTGCAAGCGCTTCAAACCTGACTCGCATTTGGAGGCACACCAAGCGTTTTGGAATGACTTGGCCGGTTTGGCTAAGCGTTGTTCTCCTGTGGCAGTAACGGGCGAGGCAGCAAGGCCGTCTGAAAACGGCAGCCGGACGGTATCGTTGCCGGGTCAAGAGCAGGGTGACAGAGCCAAACAGATGACTGAGGTTTTGCAGAATATGGGCAAAGGTATAACCAAGCTTGAATTTTTGCAAAGCGGCGTACGCTATGATTTTTATCTGCTGCAATTTGCCGAGTATAACGATTGGGACAAACTGCACGAACGTTTCTGCTCTGCCTTGGGCGTGGACAATACCGATATTGCAGCTGAGCGTTACACAGGCGGATTGCCGTATACTTACTGTTTGAAAGTAAAACGGCCGCAAAATACTTGGCATAATTTGGATAAAGCTGCTTTTCAGACGGCCTTGCGCGCTTATCGCGGTAATGATGTATTGCCGCTTTGTGTAGGAGCAGACGAAACAGGCAAGCCCGTTTTCAAAGACTTATACGAGGCTAGGCATATTTTGGTGGGCGGTATGACGGGTGCGGGTAAATCCGTGATGGTGCGTACTTTGCTGGCAAGTTTGTTTGATCTGGTGCCATCAGAAAAAGTTGAAGTGGCTGTTTTCGATCCGGCCAACGATTATGCAGCTTTCGAGCGGCAACCGAATTTATGGAACGGGCAAATTTACGGTAAGCGGGAGGAATTCGGAGAACATCTGGAAAGTTTCGTCGATTTGATGAACACGCGCCTGCGCTCGCTTAAAGAGCATAATGCCAGTCAGTGGCGCGAGTTGCCCGATTATGCACGTTCTGCCTATATCGTGATTATGCTGGAAGAGCTGGCGGCATTACTGGACAGTAATCCTGATGCAGAACAGCCGCTGATACTGCTTTTGCAAGAAGGCCGTAAAGCCGGTATCCATTTGATTATGGCTACTCAGGAGTTGGATTCGCAAACGTTCACCCCCCGGCTGCGCGCCAATATCCCGAGCAAGATTGCTATGAAAGTATCCAAGCGCGGGTCATCTGAAATGCTGCTGGGTGAAGCGGGGGCGGAAAATCTGTTGGGGCAGGGTGATCATTTGGTACGATGGAATAACGGTACGCCGCTTTTCCTGCATGGCTTTAACATTTGATACCTGTTCTGCTTTTTTGAAGTTGCTTTTCAGACGGCCTTCTGGTCGTCTGAATTTTTTTACCGGGTGGGTTTGCCGAAGAAGCTGGGGGGCCGTCTGAGAATACTGTTTCTGTGAGGCGGAAATGGGAGAAAGCGGTGTTTTGCGAAGCTTTAATGCGGTTGGAGGTTTTTCAGACGGCATATAAAAAAGCCGGACGTTTAAAACGTCCGGCTTTTCGGTTCAGCGTTTTACTCTTTCGGCAAACGCATCAGGGATACGGCCAAGCCGCCCCAGATGATCACGATGGCAATCAGCATCATAATAATTGCGGTACCGCTCATTAGTGTTCTCCTTCTTTGAATGAATCGGCTTCCTTATGCCAAGCGAGTTTGGAAAGGATGAAGGAAACCACAATCAGGCCGATGGCCATACCCCAGCCGAGGGTGTTTACAAACCAGTCCGGATAGCCTTCATAGCCGTTTTTGGCAACGTTGATGATTTCGCTTACCAGCATATAGGCCAGTACCAGAGGGGTAATCACGCCGGCAAACAGTTTCCAAACCGGGCCGAGTTTCAGTGAGGAAACGGAATTGACGTGGTCTGCCAAGCCGTTGAAGTTTTTGGTCAGCATAATGGCGGCAATGGAGGCAAAACCTACGGCAACGATACCGAAGCTATTGACGAATTTATCCAATACGTCCAATACAGGCAGGCCGGTAGTCGTACCCATCAGAACAACGGAAACAATCATCAGCGGCAGGCCGACAGTGAATACCGACTGCACGCGGCCCCAGCGCATTTTGTCTTGAATGGCGGCGACAATCACTTCCAAGATGGAAATCAGCGAGGTGATGCCGGCAAATACCAATGAGCCGAAGAACAGTACGCCGATCACAGAGCCGAAAGGTGCTTTGTCGATAATGGTCGGGAAGGCGATAAAGGCCAAGCCGATGCCGGAAGTGGCGACATCTTTTACTTCTACGCCGGAAGCGGTTGCCATAAAGCCCAAGGCGGCGAATACGCCGATACCGGCCAGCAGTTCGAAGCTGCTGTTGGCAAAGCCCACTACCATACCGGTGCCGGTCAAATCCGAATCTTTTTTCAGATAAGAGGCATAGGTAATCATAATGCCGAAGCAGATGGACAGCGAGAAGAAGATTTGGCCGTAAGCAGAAATCCATACTTGCGGATCGCCCAATTTCGACCAATCAGGCGTAAACAGCGCGTTCAGGCCTTTGGATGCACCCGGCAGGAACAATGCGCTGACAACCAGAATCATAAACATTGC
>JAUNKU010000006.1:10745-20245 GCA_030532645.1 Neisseria sp.
ACGGCGTAGTAAATGGCGATGATGACGTTAATCAGCACCTGCCACCAGCCGAAAGTTTCAAAATTTTTGTTCAGACGGCGGAAAGCCAAAGGCGCAGAGCCGCGGTATTTGTGGCCGAGCGCGTAGTCCAAGAACAGCAGGGGGATACCTGCGGTCAGCAGTGCGACCAAGTAAGGAATGATAAACGCGCCGCCGCCGTTGTCGTAAGTGATGTAGGGGAAGCGCCAGATGTTGCCCAAACCGACTGCCGAGCCGATAGCCGCAAACATAAATGCGCGGCGGCTGGCAAAGGTTTCGCGTGATGTTGTTTTGTTATCAGACACGTTAAGACCTCGATGTATGAAAAGGGTTAAGCAGCCATATTAGCCAGCTTTTTGTAAAAAATCCATTTTTTTATAACTTTTTTTAACGGAAATTTGCAATCGTTGCAAAACCGCCGCCGCTTTTCCGGATAAAAAGCGGTTCGGCACAAGGAAAGGCCGTCTGAAAAATGCTGTTTTCAGACGGCCTTTGCGGAATGCTTGGCGGAGAAATAGTCGGGGCAAGCGCGGTTTTAGTCTTGCTCCGTCCACTGCGAATACGGGTGTTTGCTCAAATAAGCATTGGTAAAACGCCCGTCGGAAGTGATTTCGCGGCCGAGCCAAGACGGGCGGGGAAAGCTTTGTTCTTCACTGTCCAACTCGATTTCGGCCACGATTAAAGGCGCGTTGTCGCCGAAATATTCGTCGATTTCAAAAGTAAAGCCCTGATAAACAAGCTCGTAGCGGTTTTTCTCCAAGCGGAAAGGACACATCGCCGCCATCATCGCCTGTGCATCGGCCAAGGGGATTTCGTATTCAAACTCGCTGCGCGAAATGTCGGAAACATAGCCTTTCAGCGTCAGCCAAGCCTGTTTGCCGACAATGCGTACGCGGATAGTGCGCTCTTTTTCTACGCTCAAATAGCCTTGGCTCAACAGCTTCGGCTCGCCGGCAGCTTCGCGCCAACTGTCGTCTGCCAGCAGGAAGCGGCGTTCGATTTCTAAATTGCTCATTGTTGTTCCTGATTTTTGCTGTTTTTCTTGCCCGTTCAGGCAGATATTTCATTGCGATATTTGGAAAATTGTGGCTGTGCAGGCAATTCCCGCTTTGCCGAGTTTTAACTTCGCTGAAAGCAGCGCTTTTCAGACGGCCTTAAAACGGTTTGAACACCACGCAGAACAGTGCGGCGACCATCAGCAGCACGGGGATTTCGTTAAATACGCGATACCATTTGTGTGAACGGCGGTTGCAGCCGTCTGAAAATGTTTGCAGCAGCGCGCCGCAGTAAAGATGATAGGCCAAAAGCAGCAGGCCGACCGTAACCTTAACGTGTACCCAGCCTTGCCCCCACCAGCCGGTAACAAACGGAATCGCCAAGCCGAACAGCAGCGAACCGGCCATTAAGGGCTGCATAAACTTCATCAGCCGCTTCGCCATACCGAGCAGCCGTTCATATTCTGCGCCGCCGGGTTCGGCCATCGCCAGATTGACGTAGATGCGCGGCAGATAGAACAGGCCGGCAAACCAAGAAATGATGAAGAATAAATGGAAGAATTTGAACCAGAGATACATTGGGTGCTTTCGGGTGAGGTTTGCAGTTTCCGGATTGCCGTTTTGCTTGATGCCGACGATTTTAGAGCTTATTTCAATTTCGTTGAAGTCCTGTTTTCAGACGGCCTTTCCGTCCTTGTGTAAAAGTTGCCTCAATCCGAGTTAAATCGAATTTAGTGCATTTGGGCAAAACTGCATACTGCCGGTTGTGCGGTAGGAAGTTCAAAATACGTTATGCCCAATCTGCCACCAATAATAAGCAAAAAGCTGTGTGGCTTCTGCGGCGGCGAACTTCAATTTTTTGCGCGTATCGGTATAGCGCGTAGTCGGTGTGGCGGAAAAATCGGCATTCATACCCAAATCGCGGGCGACGGCGGCGGCACGTGCCAGATGGTAAGGGTCGCTGACAATCACGGCTTTCGTCCAGCCGCGCTCGCGCAGCAGCGGACGGATGTTGACAAGGTTTTCATAAGTGTTGCGCGAGGTGTTTTCCAGCACCATATCGCGTTCGGGAACGCCTTGGCGCAGCGCGTAGCGTTTGCCGACATCGGCTTCGGTCATAAAACCGGGCTTGGGCGTACCGCCGGTAAAGGCCAGATGCAATACTTTGCCACGCTGGTACAGTGTGATGGCGTGGTTGAGCCGTTCGCGGTACACGGGCGAAGGGCGCACGTCCCAAGCGGCTGCGCCGAGCACGACGGCGACATCGGCCTGATAATCGTCGGGCAGCGCAGACCGGCCATAGCGGTACACTTCGGCGGCGCAGTAAAGCCACATCAGGACGATGAGCAGAATGCTGATTTTGAGGCCGCGCCACAGATAACGCCAAAGGGCGTTGTGGCTGCGGAGGATAGGAAGCCGCATATTTTGTTTGGGAGGTTTGTGAAGCTTTTTCAGACGGCCTTGCTGTCAAGCAGCTCAATAATGTTTTCCAGCGGGCGGCCGATGGCGGCTTTGCCTTGATAAACGGCAATCGGGCGTTCCAGCAGCGCCGGATGGGCAGCAAGGGCGGCGAGCAGGGCGTTTTCGCTTTGTTCGTCCTGCAAGCCGAGTTCTTTGAACAAATCGTCTTTAATCCGCATCATTCCACGCGGAGAAGACAAACCCAGCATTGCGTATAAATTGCGGATTTCGTCTGCGCCCGGCGCATCGTTCAGATACAGGCGGACATCGGCGGCGATGCCGTTTTCTTCCAAATAAGCCAAGGCTGCACGCGATTTGGAACAGCGCGGATTGTGGTAAAGCGTAACCGTCATTTTGGTTTCTTTCAGCAAACGGGAAAACGGCTTATTGTAAACCAAGCGGCGCAAGCGGTCAGGTGTTTGGCGGAGAAAATTTGTTTGATTAGGAACAAAGGCCGTCTGAAAAAGCACATTACACGGCGCAACACAAAATGCCCAAACCGCCGCAGCGAAGCTATAATAAAGCCTTTGTGCAAATTTCAAATGAAAAAGGACGGCCTATGAAACGGCTTTTGATGCCGCTTGCTCTGCTGCCTGCACTGGCATTCGGCGGCGATTTGGAGCAGTTCCCCGACGGCAAAACGCGCAGCCTGACTCAATTCGATGCGCCCGTGCGCGTGTTGAACGTGTGGGCAACTTGGTGCGCGCCGTGCCGCAAAGAAATGCCCGCGATGTCGGCTTGGTACAAAAAACAGAAAAAAGGCAGCGTTTCCCTTATCGGCGCGGCCATCGACCGTGCGGAAAATATTGAAAACTTTTTGAAAACCACGCCCGTTTCTTATCCGGTGTGGCGTTACACCGGCAAAGACACGCGCGGCTTTATGAAAAGCTTGGGCAATCAAGCAGGCGTGGTGCCTTATACTTTGGTGGAAAAACAAGGCTGCTCGTTCAAACAGAGCATTACCGGTGAAGTAACCGCGGCGAAATTGAATGCGGCGGTGGCCAAAGTGAAAAAACAGTGCCGTTAAAGGCCGTCTGAAAATCCGGCTTCCGCGCAGTCAGACACAGCGGAGCGCATATCAACAATACCGAGCAAAGGAACCGAACTATGGCATTTTTGAAACTGACCGAACAAAATGTTCAAGGCAAAACCGTATTGATCCGTGTGGATATGAACGTACCGTTTAAAGACGGCGAAATCAGCGACGATACGCGTATCCGCGCTTCGTTGGCTTCCATTCAATATTGTTTGGACAACGGCGCAAGCGTGATTGTGATGTCGCATCTCGGCCGTCCGACCGAAGGCGAGTTCAAGCCGGAAGACGATGTTGCTCCGGTGGCGGCGCACTTGGGCAAGCTGTTGGGCAAAGAAGTAAAAGTGTTGAACGACTGGCGCGAGAACAAACCTGCGCTGGTGGCCGGTGAAGTGGCGATGCTGCAAAACGTGCGCATCAACAAAGGCGAGAAGAAAAACGATGCCGATTTGGGCAAGGCTTATGCCGCATTGTGCGATGTGTTTGTAAACGATGCGTTCGGTACGGCGCACCGCGCACAGGCTTCCACCGAAGCCGTTGCCGCTGCCGCCCCTTTGTCTTGCGCCGGTATCCTGCTGGCGGCCGAGCTGGACGCTTTGGGCAAAGCGTTGAAAGAGCCTGCGCGTCCGATGGTGGCGATTGTGGCAGGCAGCAAAGTTTCTACCAAGCTGACCATTCTGGAAAGCTTGGCCGACAAAGTGGATCAGCTGATTGTCGGCGGCGGCATCGCCAATACTTTCCTGCTGGCCGAAGGTAAAAACATCGGCAAATCGCTGGCCGAAGCCGATTTGGTGGACGAAGCGAAGAAAATTATCGCCAAAATGGCCGCCAAAGGCGGTGTCGTACCGCTGCCGAGCGATGTGGTAACCGCGAAAGAATTTTCCGAACAGGCTGCGGCCGAAACCAAAGCGATTGAAGACGTTGCCGAAGACGATATGATTTTGGACATCGGCCCGAAATCTGCTGCCGTATTGGCCGATTTGCTGGCCAAAGCGGGTACGATTGTATGGAACGGTCCAGTGGGCGTATTTGAATTTGCCCAATTCGCCGGCGGTACGGAGGCCGTTTCCCGTGCGATTGCGGCCAGTCCGGCGTTTTCCATTGCCGGCGGCGGCGATACTTTGGCGGCGATTGCCAAATTCGGCATCACTGACCAAGTCGGCTATATTTCTACCGGCGGCGGCGCGTTCCTTGAATTTTTGGAAGGCAAAGAGCTGCCTGCGGTAGCCGCTCTGGAAAAATTCGCCCAATAAACCTGTTTCATTAAGGCCGTCTGAAAAGCAAGGTTTTTCAGACGGCCTTTGCCGTTTCCAATCTTTCCGAAACACGCCGTCCCTGCTACAATACCGCCCGACAACATCACACTACATTCCCCACAGGAGCAAGATTATGGCACTCGTTTCTATGCGCCAACTTTTAGACCACGCCGCCGAGCACAGCTACGGCCTGCCTGCGTTCAACGTCAATAATCTGGAACAGATGCGCGCCATTATGGAGGCCGCCGACCAAGTGAACGCGCCCGTTATCGTGCAGGCTTCGGCCGGTGCGCGCAAATATGCCGGTGCGCCTTTCCTGCGCCACTTGATTCTGGCGGCGGTTGAAGAGTTTCCGCATATTCCTGTGGTAATGCACCAAGACCACGGCGCATCGCCTGATGTGTGCCAACGCTCGATTCAGCTCGGCTTTTCGTCTGTAATGATGGACGGCTCGCTGCTGGCCGATGGCAAAACCCCGTCAAGCTATGAATACAATGCCGAAGTAACTCGCAAAGTGGTTGAGTTTTCACACGCCTGCGGCGTATCCGTTGAGGGCGAAATCGGCGTATTGGGCAACTTGGAAACCGGCGAAGCAGGCGAAGAAGACGGCGTAGGCGCAGTCGGCAAACTGAGCCACGACCAAATGCTGACCAGCGTAGAAGATGCCACCTGTTTCGTGCGCGACACCGGAGTGGACGCGCTGGCCATCGCCATCGGCACCAGCCACGGCGCATACAAGTTTACCCGTCCGCCGACAGGCGATGTATTGCGTATCGACCGCATTAAAGAAATCCACGCCGCGCTGCCGAACACCCATATCGTAATGCACGGTTCCAGCTCCGTTCCGCAAGAATGGCTGAAAATCATCAACGAATACGGCGGCAACATCGGCGAAACCTACGGCGTGCCGGTAGAAGAAATCGTTGAAGGTATCAAGCACGGCGTGCGCAAAGTGAACATCGACACCGATTTGCGCTTGGCTTCAACCGGCGCGATCCGCAAATTTATGGCCGAACATCCGGCCGAGTTCGACCCGCGCAAATACCTTGCCGAGAGCGTGAAAGCGATGAAACAAATCTGTATCGACCGCTATCTGGCATTCGGTTGCGAAGGTCAGGCTTCGAAAATCAAGCCGGTTTCGCTGGAAAAAATGGCCGACAAATACGCCAAAGGCGAGCTGGCGCAAATTGTCAAATAAGCCGTCGGCAGGATAAAAAGGCCGTCTGAAAAACAAGGTTTCCGCAAATTTTCGGAAGTCCCTGTTTTTCAGACGGCCTTTCGGTATGGAGAACACAATCCGGTTTGCCGTATCCCGCGTTCAGACGGCAGTACGAAAAAACAGCCTGCGCTTTTAAGCCGCAGGCTGTTTTTTATGCCGGAAACCGCATCAAGCGCCCAAGAACCAGAATTTGGCCGCCCAACACACAGCAACAATCCATACCATTACCGGTACGTCTTTGCTGCGGCCGCACAGCAGCTTGATAACGGCGTAGCTGATAAAGCCCATCGCGATACCGTCGGCAATCGAGTAGGTAAACGGCATAAAGGCGATGGTCAGGAACGCAGGCGCGGCTTCGGTGATGTCGTCCCACGCGATTTCAATCACGCTGCGCATCATTTGTACGCCGATGTAAATCAGCGCAGGCGCAGTCGCAAAGGCCGGAACGGCTTTGGCCAGCGGCGAAAACCACAAACAGGCCAGCATCAGTACGCCGACGGTAATGGCGGTCAGGCCGGTACGGCCGCCGGCAGCAACGCCCGATGCGCTTTCAATATACGGTGTCGTTGAGGACGTACCCAAAGCCGCACCGGCAACAATCGCGGTCGAATCGGCAAACAGAGCGCGTTTCAGGCGAGGCAGTTTGCCGTCCACCAGCAAGCCGGCACGGTGCGATACGCCGACCAAAGTGCCGGTACTGTCGAACAAGTCCACCAAGAAAAACACGAAAATCACCGCCAGCATACTGCCGTTAAAGAGGCCGTTGAAGTCCATCGCCATAAAGGTCGGCGCAACGCTCGGAATGGCGGAAACCACGCCGTCAAACTGGGTCAAACCCAAGAATGCCGCAATGCCGGTGATGATGAAAATGCTGAGGATAATCGCGCCGCGTACGCGGAAATAATCCAAAACAATGGTCAGAAACAGGCCGAACAGCGCCAGCAATACCGGCCAATTCGGCAGTTTGCTGCCGTCTTCCGCCATCACGAATACTTGCCCCATACCGACAAAAGTTGCCTCGTTGGCAACGATAATGCCCGAATTTTTCAGCGCAATCAGTGCCAGAAACAGACCGATACCGGCAGCAATCGCCATTTTCAGGCTCATCGGCAGCGCGTTTACCAGCATTTCGCGGATTTTGAAAAAGCTGAACAGAATAAAAATCAGGCCGGACACAAACACGGCGGCCAAAGCCACTTGCCAAGGCACGCCCATACCTTTCACCACGGCAAAGGTAAAGTAGGCATTCAGACCCATACCCGGCGCGAGCGCAATCGGATAGTTCGCCAATGCGCCCATAATAAAACAGCCGATGGCGGCAGAAATACAGGTAGCGACAAATACCGCGCCGAAATCCATACCAGTAAGCGACAAAATGGAAGGATTGACGATGATGATGTAGCACATCGTCAGGAAAGTGGTTACACCGGCCAGAATTTCGGTGCGCACGCTGGTTTTGTTCTCGCGCAGTTTGAACAGGCGTTCCAGCAGGCCGTCTTGTTGAGTGTTCATTTGTGTAAAGGGAAGTTAAAAAATCGGAGCGTAATTATATACCGTTTGCGCTACTGCTGCTTTGATTATCTGTTTTCAGACGGCCTCGGGCTGCTGTTTGTGCATTTTTGCGTGTTGTCGAAATCCGGCTGATTGGGTGCAGGATTTGCATTTTGAAGGTGCAATGTCCTGTCTGTTTCCGATTGCAGCTCACGCGATTAAGTAAGGCCGTCTGAAAAAAGCAGTAAAAAGCCGTCTGAAACAGATGGTGTTTCAGACGGCCCGATAGTGCCGGAAAATTGCCGACAAGGATATTTTTACGGCGGAAAAAGCCTTTTATGCGTTCGGACGAACCTTACAGCAAGCCCGGATTGCCTTGGGCCGGGTCGCTTGCGCGGGCGGCTTGGGCATCGGCAACAGTCATTCCCAATGCTTTGGCAACGCCTTCGCCGTAGGCCGGATCGCAGGCATAACAGTTGCGGATATGGCGGTATTTGATGAAGTCCAGTGCATCGCCCATTGCGGCGGCAGTGTTTTGGAACAGGGTTTCTTTTTGCTCATTGCTCATCAAATTGAACAGCGCACGCGGTTGGCTGAAATAGTCGGCATCGTCTTCGCGGTAATTCCAGTGTGCTGCATCGCCGTTGATTTTCAAAGGCGGCTCGGCGTATTGGGCTTGCTCCTGCCATTGGCTGAATGAGTTCGGTTCATAAGCAATGGTGCTGCCGTAGTTGCCGTCCACGCGGCCTTGGCCGTCGCGTGCGTTGCTGTGTACCGGGCAGCGCGGTGCGTTTACCGGAATTTGATGATGGTTTACACCCAAGCGGTAGCGTTGTGCATCGGCGTAGTTGAACAAGCGCGCTTGCAGCATACGGTCGGGCGATACGCTGATGCCCGGTACGAGGTTGCTCGGTGCAAAAGCGGATTGTTCGACATCGGCAAAGAAGTTTTCCGGATTGCGGTTCAGCTCCATTACGCCGACTTCAATCAGCGGATAGTCGCTTTTCGGCCATACTTTGGTCAGGTCGAACGGATGGTAAGGCACTTTGTCCGCATCGGCTTCCGGCATAATTTGAACGTATAAAGTCCATTTCGGGAAATCGCCTTTTTCAATGCTTTCGTACAGGTCGCGCTGATGGCTTTCGCGGTCTTCGGCGATGATGGCGGCGGCTTCTTCGTTGCTCAGGTTTTTAACGCCTTGCTGGGTGCGGAAATGGAATTTCACCCAGAAACGTTCGTTTTGCGCGTTGATGAAGCTGTAAGTGTGCGAACCGAAGCCGTGCATATGGCGGTAGGAAGCCGGAATGCCGCGGTCGGACATCACGATGGTTACTTGGTGGAAGGCTTCCGGCAGCAGCGTCCAGAAATCCCAGTTGTTGTTGGCCGAACGCATATTAGTACGCGGATCGCGTTTTACCGCTTTGTTCAAGTCCGGGAATTTACGCGGATCACGCAGGAAAAATACCGGCGTATTGTTGCCGACCAAATCCCAGTTGCCTTCTTCGGTGTAGAACTTCACGGCAAAACCGCGGATATCGCGCTCGGCATCGGCCGCGCCGCGCTCACCGGCCACGGTGGTAAAACGGGCGAACAGCTCGGTTTCTTTGCCTACTTCGCTGAAAATTGCCGCACGGGTGTATTGGGAAATATCGTTGGTTACGGTGAATTTGCCGAACGCGCCCGAGCCTTTGGCGTGCATACGGCGCTCGGGAATTACTTCGCGTACGAAGTTGGCCAGTTTCTCGTTCAGCCACAAGTCTTGTGCCAACAGCGGGCCGCGCGGGCCGGCGGTCAGGCTGTTTTGATTGTCGGCAACGGGCGCGCCGTTATTCATTGTCAAATGGGTTACAGGGCATTTAGACACGGTTGTCTCCTAAGTTTGAGTTTTGTTGGTAAAGTTGGATTGCTTGCGAAGCGCAAATCCGAATAGGGAGGCCGTCTGAAAGCAGGGCTTATACAGTCCTTGTCGGAACTGTAAGGGGACGAAAACTTAACGGTTCCGACACCCTCAGACGGCCTGAAAGCAA
>JAUNKU010000006.1:20345-21627 GCA_030532645.1 Neisseria sp.
GCCGTTGTTCTCCGTTAAAATACTGCTTTCTTATTTTTGAAAAACAGCCAAACCGTGTTTGCTTCTATCCAACAAGCCTGCCGCCGTTCGCGTCTGCTTGGCTTTTCTGTCTTTTTATTGCGCCGTTTCGGCGAGGTTCGCGTGCCGGAAGTGTCGGCGAGTCTGACGTTTACCACGCTGTTGTCGCTTGTACCGATGCTGACGGTGGTGCTGGCGGTGGTGTCGGCTTTTCCGATGTTCGAGCGGTTTTCTGAAACGGTGGTCAACTTTATCCAGCTGACGATTGTGCCGCAGGGGGCTGATGCCTTGATGGGCTATCTCGACCAATTCAAGCAGCAGGCCGGCAGTTTGACGGCCATCGGCATTATTTTTCTCGGGGTTACTTCGCTGCTGCTGATTCGTACGATCGACCAAACGTTCAACCGCATTTGGAGTGTGAAAAGCCAGCGGCCGTTTTGGTTTCAATTCCTGCTGTATTGGGCGCTGCTGACGTTCGGGCCGATTGCTTTGGGCGCGAGTTTGTCGGTGTGGGGGATTTTGCTGAAACAGAGCGCAGTCGGGCTGCCTTTAATCGGGAAGGCTTTGCAGTTCGGTTCGTCGGTATTTGTGAATGCGGTTATTCTGTTTTTGCTGTACCGTCTTGTGCCGAACCGTTTTGTGCCGCTGCCGCACGCTTTGATTGGCGCGGTGCTGACGGCGGTATTGCTGGAACTCGCCCGCCGCCTGTTTGCGCTGTATTTGGGAACGTTCAACAGCTATCAGCTGATTTACGGTGCATTTGCGGCGGTTCCGGTGTTCCTGATTTGGCTGAATGTGTTGTGGATGCTGGTGTTGGGCGGAGCGGTGCTGACCGCTTCTCTGTCGTATTGGAAAGACGAGGCTTTCCGCCGTTCGTGGAATGCACACGAACGTTTTGACGATGTGCTGAATATTTTATTGCAGCTCGACCAAGCCCAGCAGCAAAGCCGTGCTTTGAATGTGCGCGAGTTGCGCCGCTGCATCAATCTCGGTTATGACGAGTTGGGCGATTTGCTGGAAAAACTGGCGCGTTATGATTATGTTTACAAAGGCAAGCAGGGCTGGGTATTGAAAGGGAAAGCGGAAACCTTGCGGCTGAATGAGCTGTTTACCCGTTTTGTGTACCGGCCGGAATATATGACCACTGCCGCCGGACAGGAGGTAACCGATTTGCTGAATGCCGGTTTGGAAAATCTGGATATTTCCTTGGCGGAATTTGCGGAACGTTTGAAGAATAGGGAAGCGGTGCATTCATAAACAGAGC
>JAUNKU010000006.1:21727-32428 GCA_030532645.1 Neisseria sp.
TTTATACCTTCACTTGCTCGGCAACTTCGTTGTAGCTGGCGATTTCGTTAAAGTTCATATAACGGTAAATCTTATCGCCTTGCTCGTTGATGATACCGATGTTGGCTTGGTATTCCTCAACGGTCGGGATTTTGCCCAGTTTCGAGCAAATCGCGGCCAATTCCGCAGAACCCAAATACACATTGGTGTTTTTACCCAAGCGGTTCGGGAAGTTGCGGGTTGAAGTTGACATTACGGTTGCGCCTTCGCGTACTTGTGCTTGGTTACCCATACACAGCGAGCAGCCCGGCATTTCCATACGGGCACCGGCGCGGCCGAGTACGCCGTAGTGGCCTTCGTCAGACAATTCTTTCGCGTCCATTTTGGTCGGCGGCGCCATCCACAGACGTACCGGAATATCGCTCTTGCCTTCCAGCAGTTTAGACGCGGCACGGAAGTGGCCGATGTTGGTCATACAAGAACCGATAAACACTTCGTCAATCACGGTGCCGGAACGTTCAGACATAAAGCATACGTCGTCAGGGTCGTTCGGGCAGGCGATAATCGGCTCTTTGATGTCGTCCAGATTGATTTCGATAACGGCTGCGTATTCCGCATCTTTGTCGGCTTCCAACAGCTGCGGATTGGCTAACCAAGCTTCCATTGCTTTGATACGGCGTTCCAGCGTACGTGCATCGGCGTAGCCGTCGGCAATCATATTTTTCATCAGAACGATGTTCGATTTCATATATTCGATAATCGGCTCTTCGTTCAATTTTACGGTACAGCCGGCAGCCGAGCGCTCGGCAGAGGCGTCAGACAATTCAAACGCTTGCTCAACTTTCAAATCAGGCAGACCTTCGATTTCCAAGATGCGGCCGGAGAAAATGTTTTTCTTACCGGCTTTGGCTACGGTCAGCAAGCCTTGTTTGATGGCATAGAGCGGAATGGCGTTTACCAAGTCGCGCAGGGTAACGCCCGGTTGCAGTTTGCCGCTGAAACGTACCAATACAGACTCAGGCATATCCAAAGGCATTACGCCGGTGGCCGCAGCAAAGGCTACCAAGCCCGAACCTGCCGGGAAGGAAATGCCCAATGGGAAGCGGGTGTGCGAGTCGCCGCCGGTACCGACAGTATCAGGCAGCAGCAAGCGGTTCAGCCAAGAGTGGATCACGCCGTCGCCCGGACGCAATGCTACGCCGCCGCGGGTAGAGATGAACTCAGGCAGCTCTTTGTGGGTTTTCACGTCCACCGGTTTCGGATAGGCAGCGGTGTGGCAGAAAGACTGCATCACCAAATCGGCAGAGAAGCCCAAGCAAGCCAAGTCTTTCAGCTCGTCGCGGGTCATCGGGCCGGTGGTGTCTTGCGAGCCGACGGTGGTCATACGCGGTTCGCAGTAAGTACCCGGACGCACGCCTTGGCCTTCCGGCAAGCCGCAGGCACGGCCGACCATTTTTTGTGCCAAAGTGAAGCCGGCATTGCTGTCGGCAGGCGCTTGCGGCAGGCGGAATTTGTCGGAAGCAGGCAAGCCCAAAGCTTCGCGTGCTTTGGCGGTCAGACCGCGGCCGATAATCAGGTTGATACGGCCGCCGGCTTGTACTTCGTCCAGCAGAACTTGCGATTTCAGCTCGAACTCGGCAACGGTTTCGCCGTTTTTAACGATTTTGCCTTCGTACGGCAGAATATCGACTACATCGCCCATTTTCAGTTGCGATACGTCAACTTCGATCGGCAGTGCGCCGGAGTCTTCTTGGGTGTTGAAGAAAATCGGTGCGATTTTGCCGCCCAAGCATACGCCGCCGTAGCGTTTGTTCGGAACGAACGGAATGTCTTTACCGGTGTGCCAGATAACGGAGTTGGTAGCCGATTTACGTGAAGAGCCGGTACCCACAACGTCGCCGACGTAGGCAACAGGGTAGCCTTTGGTGTTCAACTCTTCCAACAGTTTGATCGGGCCGACTTCGCCCGGTTTGTCAGGATTGATGCCGTCGCGCGGGTTTTTCAGCATTGCCAACGCGTGCAGCGGAATATCAGGGCGCGACCAAGCGTCCGGAGCCGGAGACAGGTCGTCGGTATTGGTTTCGCCGTCTACTTTGAAGACGGTTACTGTGATTTTTTCAGGGACGGCTTCGCGTGAAGTGAACCATTCGGCATCGGCCCAAGATTGCAGCACTTCTTTGGCGAACGGGTTGCCTTTTTCGGCTTTGTCTTGCACGTCGTGGAAGGCATCAAACATCAGCAGGGTATGTTTCAGGCCTTCGGCGGCAATCGGAGCCAGTTTTTCATTGTCCAACAGCTCGATCAGAGGGTGGATGTTGTAGCCGCCGAGCATAGTGCCCAACAGTTTGGTAGCGTATTCAGGGGATACCAGCGGGCTGCTTACCGAGCCTTCGGCTACGGCAGCCAAGAACGAGGCTTTGACTTTGGAGGCATCGTCCACGCCGGGCGGAATGCGGTTGGCCAGCAAATCAACTAAAAACTCGCCTTCGCCTTCGGGCGGATTTTTCAGCAGTTCCACCAAATCGGCGGTTTGCTGGGCGGTCAATGGGAGGGCGGGAATGCCGAGTGCTTCGCGTTCTGCGGCAGCTTTGCGATAGGCTTCTAACATCTCTTGTTCCTTCTGTTGGTTTTTCTTCTGACGAATACTGTAATTTACAGTAATTTGCTTATCATAAACTAATTTGGCACAAATAGGAATAAGCAAAATGCCGTCTGAAAAACCGAAAATCAAGGGAAGGGCGGTTTTCAGACGGCATCGGGGCGCAGCTTTGTCTGCCAGGCAGCGGTTTTGCAGCAGAAAACCATTTACGGGGCTGACGGCCGGGTTGCGCTTTTATTTGCGTTTGCTGCGTTGGTAGATTTCCATTGCCTGTGGCAGCAGTTTCTGCATTGCTTCGAGGCGGGCGTTGTTGCTCGGGTGGGTGGAAAGCATAGTGAGCAGCATATTGTTGTTATTGTTTTCCTGGTTCATTTTGCGCCAAACGCTCAATGCGGCTTCGGGGTTGTAGCCCGCTTCGGCCATCAGGAAAAGACCGCCTGCATCGGCATCGTATTCTTGGTGGCGGGAGAACGGTTTGTCTACGCCGTATTCGCTCAGAATACCGGCCGCCAAGCCGACGGTATCAGCCGACCAGCCTGTGTAGCCTTGTAATGCGGCTCCACCCAGTTGTACGGCCAAGCCGGTCAGCACTTTTTGTCCGGCATCTTTTTTGCTGTGTTCTTCCAGCGCGTGGGTCATTTCGTGGCCGACGATGGCGGCGATTTCGTCATCGGTCAGTTTCAATTTATCGGCCAAACCGGTGTAAAACGCCATTTTGCCGCCCGGCATTGCCCAAGCGTTGAGTTCGTCTGATTTGATTACCGTCATTTGCCAGTCGAACGGCACGCCGGTTTTATTGGCGCGTTCGGCATACGGCTTCATATTGTTAAACACGGTTTGGATACGGCGCGCGGTACGGGAAGTGGTATCCACCGTTTTTTTGCCTTGCGCTTCTCCTACGACTTTGGCATAGCTTTTGGCGGCATCGGCATTCAGTGCCTGCGTGTTGAAACCGGCCACTTCGGCAACCGTGCCGCAGCCGGATACGGTCAGCGCGGCGGAAACGGCAAGGGCGGAAAGCAGTTTTTTCATAGTATCGTCCTCTTTTGGGATTTGTTTGTATCAAGGCCGTCTGAAAACGGCAGTATCGGATAACAGCTTTTTCAGACGGCCTCAATCATACGGAAAAACCGGCCGATGTAAAACGTTTTACATCTGCGCCTGAATCGAGCCGCTGACGGTTTGCGAAATTTCTTCCGTGCCCGGATTGTCGGCCATCATTTCCGGAGCGGCATCATAAGCCATTGCCGATTTTGCCATCAGCATTACCGGAGCGGCGGCCGAACGGGTTTGGAAGCTGCTGTTGATATTGATATTGACGATTTTATAGCCGGAAGCGCCCAAGGTATTGCTGATGGTTTTCGCACGGGTTTGGAAGTTTTTCAAAGCCTGCTTGCTCAGCTCGTTGGTGGTTTCGGTGCGTTTTTCCGGCGATACGCTGAAATGCAGGCCTTGCAGTACGGCTTCTTTCTGTACGGCGGCCACCAGCTTGTTCAAGGCTTGGAAATCTTTGCTTTTCACTTGCAGATAAGCCGAATCGCTCCAACGTACGATTTTGCCTTTATCGTATTGCGGATGGCTGCGGCGGTCGGTCAGCTCGGCTTTCAGCGCGCGGTTTTCCGCGATTTTCGCCTGAACGATGTTCAAGCGACGGGTAACGGTATTGCTGACGTTTTGGCGGTTACTGCCTTCTTCGTGAACCATCAGGTTTACCGTCATCAAATCCTGCGGTACGGTCATTGTGGCTTGTTCGGAGAACGAAACCACGTTGTAGTTCAAAGATTCGGCAAAAGCAGGGGCGGCCAGAAACGGCAGCAGGCATAAAGCGGTTTTACGCATCGGAGTATTCCTCATAAATAAAGTTCAAACGGCAGGCGGTTTCGTCGGCTGAGAACAGTATCCGCTGTTTTCAGACGGCATACCGGTCAGCGCCGGCGGTATTTTGTAGAAACGTGTTTGCGCCGTTTTCAGACGGCCTTGATTATATCGGCAGAACGGCGCGGGCGGTTTTCAAGCTCTGTTAAAAAGCGTAAGATAAACGCTTGTGATTTGTTTATCCTGTTCCTTCATTCCTGAGAAAGGTTAAAAAATGTTTTTCGACTCGATTCAAGCAGCTCCGGCCGACCCGATTTTGGGTTTGGGCGAAGCGTTTAAAGCCGACAGCCGCGAAGGCAAAGTCAATCTGGGCATCGGCGTATATAAAGACGCGCAAGGCCAAACGCCGATTGTGCGTGCCGTAAAAGAGGCGGAAAAACGCCTGTTGGAAAGCGAAAACACCAAAAACTATCTGACCATCGACGGCGTAGCCGAATACAACGCGCAAACGCAAGTTTTGCTGTTTGGCGAAGGCCACGAAATCATCGCTTCCAAACGCGCCAAAACCGCGCAAAGCTTGGGCGGTACAGGCGCATTGCGCGTAGCGGCCGAGTTTATCAAACGCCAAACCGGTGCGAAAAACGTATGGATTTCCGCGCCGACTTGGCCGAACCACAACGCCATTTTCAACGCCGTCGGTATGAATATCTGCGACTACCGCTATTACGACAAAACCACGCACGGCTTGGATTGGGACGGCCTGCTGGAAGATTTGAGCCGCGCTGAAAAAGGCGATGTCGTGTTGCTGCACGGCTGCTGCCACAACCCGACCGGCATCGACCCGACACCTGAGCAATGGGACGCTTTGGCGAAATTGTCGGCCGAAAAGGGCTGGCTGCCGCTGTTTGACTTCGCCTACCAAGGCTTTGCCAACGGTTTGGAAGAAGATGCTTACGGCTTGCGCGCTTTTGCCAAATTAAACAAAGAATTGCTGGTGGCCAGCTCATATTCGAAAAACTTCGGCCTCTATAACGAGCGCGTGGGCGCGTTTACTATTGTTGCCGCTGACGAAGAAACCGCCAACCGCGCATTCAGTCAAGTGAAAAGCATTATCCGTACACTGTACTCCAACCCGGCTTCGCACGGCGGCGCAACCGTGGCGCTGGTGCTGAAAGATGCCGATTTGAAAGCGCAATGGATTGCCGAGCTGGACGAAATGCGCGGCCGCATTAAAGAAATGCGCCAGCAGTTTGTTGATTTGCTGAAAGAATTCGGCGCAGAACAGGATTTCAGCTTTATCGTGAAACAGAATGGTATGTTCTCTTTCTCCGGTCTGACTCCGGAGCAAGTGGATCGCCTGAAAGACGAATTTGCCATCTATGCCGTGCGCTCCGGCCGCATCAACGTAGCCGGCATTACGGCAGACAATATCCGCTATCTGTGTGAAAGCATTGTGAAAGTGCTGTAACGCGCTGCTTGAACAAAAGGCCGTCTGAAAACAACTGTCCGAACGGATAGTCGGTTTTCAGACGGCCTTTTCGTAATTGCTTGCAGCCGATTTCAGCGGCTGAACGAGAAATCCCGACCGCTTTCTTTCTGACGGCGGAAACGTTCGCCCAAAGATTCGGCAGCAGGCGAGGGCTGCTCGAACTGCCAAATCAGCGAACTGCCGCCGCCCAAAGGATAACGGCCTTTGAAGCCGATATAAGAATCCAAATCTTCGATTTTCTGTGCCGAAATCCGTTTACCGTCCGGCAACTTGGTTTGCGATACCGCCGCGCCGCTGCTGATTTTGCCGTAAAACGCCGTTTGCATTTGGTTTGCCGCTAATGCAGGCGCTGCTGCAAGAACCGGTAGAAAAATCCAGAACTTCATCTTGTTTCCATTCATAAAACTGTGTTTTCAGGCGGCCTTACATTTCTTCTTGCAAGGCGTTGTCAGGCTTATGCTCAATCACGCATACGGGATAATCGCCCGGATTTTTGCCGCCGCCCATATCCAAGCACCAATCTTCATACAGAAAAGCCTGCACGCGCATACCAGCGTAAAACACCGCAATCAAAACGGCAATCCGCAATAAAATCTGGGGCAGTGAACTCATTTGCTTTTCCTTGTGTATGGGGAAGAAAACGCAAGGATACAGGCAGAAAGCGGCAGATGCCGTCAAATCGGTGTAAAAGGCGGTAAATGAAGCAGAAGTTGCAGTGCTGCTTCTTGTTAATCGGTTTGGTGAATTCGGCACGGCTGAATCGGAGCAGGCAAAAAATCCCCGATTGCTATGCGGGCATTCGGGGATTGTATTTGGGGTTTAGTACACAGAGCCGCGCAATACGACTTTGCTGTGGAAAGTGCCAATGTGGCACTCATATTGGCCGCCGCCTACGGTTTTCTTATCGTAGTAGCTGATTACGCTGGCATTGCGTTTGTTGCGTTTTTTCGCGGCTTTTTCAAACTGAATCAGTGTGTTCAGGAAAGCGCGTTCGCAAGTTTCAGACGGCGTTTTGCCGACCGCATTGGCGGTTTGGCGGGAAGTCAGCGGATTGTTGCCGGCGCTGCCGTAGCGGATGGAAACGGAAGAATCGAGGTGCTGGCGTGCTTCGGCAGAATTCAGCACGGCAGCGGCAGAACACATATAAATATCGTTTTGGGCACTGCCGTGGGTGTGGCCGCTACCGGCAGGGCGGCAAGAGCCGCTGGAAGCCGCTTTGGCTGTGCTGGCATTGGAAGAGCCGTGATTTTGGGAAGTGTTCGGTGCATTATTGTTTGCACAGGCGCTCAGCAGCAGAGCAGCTGCGGCAGCAGTAAACAGAGTATGTTTCATCTTTTTTCCTTTGCAGAAAAAGTTGGGATAAGGCCGTCTGAAAACGGCTTTGTTGGGTTGTAAGCAATGTTTTCAGACGGCCTTTCGGGGATTACAAGCCGGACAGACGGGCAGTGTCTTGGGCAATCATCAGTTCTTCGTTGGTCGGCATTACGACAACAGCGGTTTTGCCTGCCGGGCTGATAATGCCGGCGTTGCCGAAGCGGGCGGCCAAGTTGGCTTCTGCGTCGATTTCCAAGCCTAAGAAGTTCAGGTAGTTTACGGTTTTTTCGCGTACCAAGGAAGAGTTTTCGCCGATGCCGCCGGTGAATACCAAGGCATCGATACCGCCGGTGGCAACAGCCATAGAAGCAACGTATTTCGCCAAGCGGTAAGTCATCACTTCCAGCGCCAGTTTGGCACCTTCGTGGCCTTCTTCGGCCGCTTCTTCGATGGCGCGGCAGTCGTTAGACAGCTCGGAAATGCCCAACAGGCCGGATTTTTTGTTCAGCATATCGGTTACTTGATCGGCGTTCAGACCGGCGTTGGCAGCCAAGAATGAATATACGCTGGCGTCAACATCGCCGGAACGGGTGCCCATTACCAAGCCTTCCAGCGGGGTAACGCCCATACTGGTGTCCATAGATTCGCCGTTTTTCACACCGGCGATAGACGCGCCGTTACCCAAGTGAGCGATAACCAAACGCAGTTCTTTCACATCTTTGCCCAGCAGCTCGGCAGCGGCAGGTGCAACGTAGCGGTAGCTGGTGCCGTGGAAACCGTAGCGGCGGAAACCGTGTTCACGGTACAGCGCGCGCGGAACGGCGTAAGTGTAGGCGTGTTCTGGCATAGTTTGGTGGAAGGCGGTGTCGAATACGGCTACGTTCGGCAGGCCTTTGAAAATGTCTTGCGCGGCGCGGATGCCGGTCAGGTTGGCAGGGTTGTGCAGTGGAGCCAGAGGGATACAAGCTTCCAGTGCGGCAATAACGTCTTCGTTAATCAGCACGGAACCGCTGTATTTTTCACCGCCGTGTACCACGCGGTGGCCGATGGCTTTCACTTGGTCTTGCAGACCTTGTGCTTTCAATTCGTCCAGCAGCGCGCCGACTGCGCCGGTGTGGTCGTTGCGGTCGCCGATTTCAACGGTTTTCTTCTCGCCGTTTTGCTTGAAAGTAATATAAGCTTCCGGCGTGGTCAGTTTTTCGCCCAAGCAGCTGAGCAAAACCTCGCCGTTTTCGTTGTTAATCAGCGCGCCTTTCAAAGACGAGCTGCCGCAGTTCAGAACCAAAATCAAAGACATAGTGTGATTTCCTTATGTAAAAACGGTTTTATTATACAATCGGCTGTTAAAATTTAACAAATGTTTTGCGTGTATCAAAGCGCGTTTTGGCGGTATCGGGCCGGCATTTTCAGACGGCCTTGAACGTTGGTTTTGAACTAGGGTTGAGCTACAATCTGCCAAACTTTTTCTCCGAAAGATGAAAAAATGTTAAACGAGCAAAGTTGCCTGCTGTTTCAGCAACCGTTTTTCCAGTTTTCTCAAATCAAACGCTATTGCCCCGAGCGGATTGAACCCTTGAAAGCCGAGTATCGCGAACAGTGGGCGGTGTGGCGTGAAACCGTCAATCAGGTTGCCGAAAAGTTGGGCGAACCGTTTGCGCCGCCGCATATCGAGCGTTGGTGTAACGGCTGGCAAGTACGCGCACATTTTTTTGCGTTCTTCAAATATGAGGCGCACAGCGCATCTGCGCCGATTTTTTCACTGATTTTAAACCGCCGCCGTTTGACTGTTGCATTGGATTGGCACGCGTACAAGGCGGCTTCTTCGCCGCTGCCTTTGCAGGCTTATCAGGCTTGGGCAGACGGTTTGAATACGGATGAGTTTGCCGGTTTTGAAATTTGGCGCGGCAGCGACAGTGAATACGCTGATCATTTGCACGTTGCTGCATTTTCAGACGGCCTTGCCTTGCACGATAAGCAGGATTTCTACCGTATCGGCCGTCATTTGGAAGGGGCAGAGTGGGCAAAGCACGATGTGGCGGAATGGATTGCCGAAACCGTCCGTCGTTTGCAGCCTTTATATGAACGCTGTTTCGAATAAGATGAAGGCCGTCTGAAAAAAACGTTGATGGCAATAATAAAGTATCGGAAAAGCAGCGTTTGAATGTGCAGAATGTTAAGACGTTTGCCGAAAATTGCGGTACAATCCGCGCGGAAAACGACCTTCCGCGAAGAAAGGATAAACGTATGTGGGATAAAAAATGGGTAGTCGGCAACTGGAAAATGAACGGCCGGTTGCAGCAGAACAATGCCTTGGTACACAAATTGTGCAGCCTGCCGGTGCAGGATAAGGTGTGTATCGGCATTTCCCCGCCGACTGTTTATCTTTTGCAGGCGCAGCAAGCCGTGCGGATTGTGATCAACAACAAAATCCGTATTTGCGCGCAAGATGTCAGCCGTTTCAGCGGCACGGGTGCGTATACCGGCGAAGTATCCGCCGAAATGCTGAAAGATGTCGGCGTCGATATCGTATTGGTCGGCCATTCCGAACGCAGCCTGTATTTCAATGAGAAAAACGATGTGCTGCGCTATAAAATTGAAAACGTCCTTGCTTGCGGCTTAACGCCTTTGTTGTGTGTCGGCGAAAGCCTGAAAGAGCGGGAAGACGGCCGCGAAAAAGAAGCAGTTGCTTACCAACTCTCTGTTTTCAAAGGTTTGCAAACCAAAAACTTCGCCGTAGCTTATGAGCCTGTGTGGGCAATCGGTACGGGAAAAGTGGCAAGTACTGAACAAATTGCCGATATGCACGACTTCATTTACCGCGAAATCTTGTCATTGGTCGGCGAAGATGCTAATATCCGCGTTCTTTACGGCGGCAGTGTGAACGCCGGCAACGCGGCCGAGATTTTCAGTGTGCCGCACGTAGACGGCGCATTGGTCGGTGGTGCATCGCTTACTTACGATTCATTTACCGCCATTATCGAAGCCGCACAAAAAGCCTGAAATTATGGAAGCATTTAAAACCGTTATTTGGATTATCAATATTTTCGCCGCTCTGTCGGTTATCGTGCTGGTATTGTTGCAGCAAGGTAAGGGCGCAGAAGCAGGTGCCGCATTCGGTGCCAGCGGCAGCGGAAGCGCACAAGGCGTTTTCGGTTCGGCTGGCAGTGCCAACTTCCTGAGCCGCACCACTGCAATTTGCGCTACGGTTTTCTTTGCAAGCTGTATGGCTTTGGTGTATATTCACACCCATTCCAGCAAACACGGATTGGATTTGAGCAGTGTGCAGCAAAGTGCACCGGCAACCCAGCAATCTGCACCTGTTTCGCAAATTCCGGCACAGCCCGCTGAAAATCAAGCGAGCAGCGCACAATAAGTTTCCAGCCGACATGGTGAAATTGGTAGACACGCCATCTTGAGGGGGTGGTGACCCTAGGTCGTATGAGTTCAAGTCTCATTGTCGGCACCAAACTGAGAAAACCGTCCGAGAAATCGGGCGGTTTTTTCT
>JAUNKU010000133.1 GCA_030532645.1 Neisseria sp.
GCCGAACGTTTCCGCCGCTTGGCCGTCTGCCTGCCCGATGAAACGCTGCCGCAGCCTGCCGATTTGAATCATTCGCCGCTGGCCGGAAAATGGCGGCAGCAAACAGCCTGCCTGCAATTTTCGGCAGTCAATCTGCTGACGGATTTGCTGCCCGATGCCGAGCTTTGGCTGCTGCCGCCGGCGGTATCGTGGCGCGATTATTTTTCAGACGGCCTTGCCGTTTGGCAGACCGAAATACCGCCTGCACCTGCGCCGAAGGCTGTAAAACCTTGGTTTGCACCGCCTGTCTTGCAGGGCAAAACGCAGCACGTTGCAGTTATCGGTGCAGGCATTTCCGGTGCGGCGACGGCTTATGCACTGGCGCGGCGCGGTGTACGCGTAACCGTTTTGGAAACCGGCAAAGCTGCCAATGCGGCCAGCGGCAACCGCCAAGGTTTGCTCTATGCCAAAATTTCGCCGCACCCGACCGAGCAAACCGAGCTGCTGCTCGGCGGCTACGGCTACACGCGCCGTTTGCTGGAAACGCTGCTGCCCGATTCCGATGCGTGGCAGCCCTGCGGTGTGTTCCATCTCAACCACAACGCAGCCGAAGCCAAGCGCAATGCCAAACTCGCCGGGCAAAGCATACACAAGCATTTATACCGTGCCGCCGATGCCCGAGACATCGCCCGAATCAGCGGCCTGAGGCCGTCTGAAAATCAGGACGGCACTTTTTCAGACGGCCTTTACTGGCCGCAAGGCGTGTGGCTGCATCCGCCTGCGCTGGTTCGCGCCCTGCTCGCCCACCCCTTAATCGAATTGCGCGAACACTGTCCGCTGACTGCCGCCGAATGGCAGGACGCGCACTGGCAAATCACCACGCCGCAAGGCTGTTTCACCGCCGACCATCTGGTGTACTGCACCGGTGCAGACAACCCCGAACAGCCGCCGCTGGCCGCACTGCCGTGGCAGCTGATCCGCGGCCAAACCTCGTTGGCAGAGGCTTCCGGGCTGTCTGCCGCATTGTCCGCCGCGTGGTCAGGAGCCAGCTATATCAGCCCGGCCTGGCAAGGCATACACTGCTTCGGCGCAACCTTCACGCCGCACGACAACGGCCGCGATTGGCGTGAAGCAGACGAGTTACACAACCGCCGCGAATTGGCCGAACTCGCGCCCGAATTGGCCGCTTCGCTCGCATTCGGCAAACAACAAGGACACGCCGCCGTGCGCTGCGACTGCCCCGACCATCTGCCTGCCGTCGGCCCGCTCGGCGATGCGGCAGCGATGATGCAGACTTACGCCAAACTCTCCTCCGATAAAAACTACCGCATCGATACGCCCTGCCCGTATCAGCCGAATGTGTGGGTGAACAGCGCACACGGCAGCCGCGGTCTCGCCACTGCGCCTTGGTGCGCCGAAGCCTTGGCCGCAATGATTTGCCGTGAACCCAACCCGCTCTCGCCGCGTTTGCGCGAAGCACTGCACCCGAACCGGCATATTATTCGGGCGTTGGTCAGACAAGGGAAATAAAGGCCGTCTGAAAAATGCTGTTGCCGCAACGGCAAACGGGCTGAATCAGACAAGCCGCTCTTTTGTTCAGCTCCACAACAATTCGGCCGGATTTCATTTCGCCCTCGTTCTTTAAAGCCAAACCGCCCGTAAATCCGCTATAATTCTCCGTTTACATTTCCGCCGCCCGAACGCGCCGATACCGCACAAAGGCAAATTCAGACGGCCTGCAAAAGGATTCACAATGCGAAAACCCCAACGCGGCTATGCCCGCCAAGACCGTGTGCAAGAACAGATTATGCGCGAACTGGCCGAGCTGGTACGCACCAATCTGAAAGACCCGCGCGCCGGTTTTATCACCATCAACGAAGTGGAAGTTACCCGCGATTACAGCCACGCCACCGTGTATTACACGGTTTTGGACGACAAAACGCGCGAAGTAACCGAAGAAGCTTTGGAACACGCGCGCGGTCATCTGCGCAGCGAGCTGGCCAAACGCATCAAGCTCTTCAAAACGCCCGAACTGCATTTCAAATATGACGAATCGCTGGAACGCGGTATGAGCCTGTCGAGCCTGATCGAACAAGTTGCCGCCGAAAAGCCGGTAGAAGACTGATTTGCCGATTTTTTACACTGCCTGCCGTCTGCACACGCGCAGGCTGTTTCCCTGTTATACAGGCCGTCTGAAAAGCGGACAACGCGTTTCCCTTGCCGAAACACCGTTTTTCAGACGGCCTTGCGCCTGATTTTATGAACCCGAAACCGCAAAAACGCGCCGTAAACGGCGTTCTGCTGCTCGACAAACCGGAAGGCCTGTCCAGCAATACCGCGCTGCAAAAAGCGCGCCGCCTCTACCGCGCCGAAAAAGCCGGCCACACCGGCGTACTCGACCCTCTGGCCACCGGCCTGCTGCCCGTCTGTTTCGGCGAAGCGGCCAAGTTCGCGCAATATCTGCTGGATGCCGACAAGGCCTACACCGCCACGATGAAGCTCGGCGAAGCCAGCAGCACCGGCGATGCAGAAGGCGAAATTGTCGCCACCGGCCGCGCGGATATCGATTTGGCCGATTTTCAGACGGCCTGCGCCGCACTGACCGGCCCGATCCGCCAAGTGCCGCCGATGTTTTCCGCACTGAAACACGAAGGCAAACCGCTGTACGAATATGCGCGCAAAGGCATCGTGATCGAACGCAAACCGCGCGATATTGAAATTTATTCGATTGACATTCAAGCATTTGACGCACCGAAAGCCGTGATTGACGTGCGTTGCAGCAAGGGGACTTATATCCGCACATTAAGCGAAGACATCGCCAAACAGCTCGGTACTTTCGCCCATTTGACCGCTCTGCGCCGCACCGAAACCGCCGGTTTCACCATTGCCGAAAGCCATACTTTGGAAGCTTTGGCCGGGCACAGCGAAGCCGAACGCGATGCCCTGCTTCTGCCCTGCGATGTATTGGTGCGCCACCTGCCCGAGCAAACGCTCAATCCGGCCGCCTGCGCGATGCTGCAAAAAGGCCAGCGTCCGCAATTTGTTTCCGAGCAGTTTGCCGACGGCGAAACGCTGCGGATTTACACGCCGGAACAACGCTTTATCGGCTTGGCAAGCTACCAGAAAAATATCGGCCGTCTGAAAGCGCTGCGGCTGATGAACACCGCAGAGGCCGTCTGAAAAAGCGGTTTGCCGTAAAATAAACCGCAAAAACCGTGCAATACAGAAAAATCTGTGGCATAATCACATGCTTGTTTGCCTCAAAACAAACAAAAACGGAGTTTGCAAGGGTGGGAACTCTGCAAACTTGTCTGCCGAAAGGCTTATTTTTACTTAGGAAACATTATTATGGCTCTGTCCGTAGAACAAAAAGCGCAAATCGTTAAAGATTTCCAACGCAAAGAAGGCGACACCGGCTCTTCTGAGGTACAAGTTGCACTGCTGACTTTCCGCATCAACGACCTGACTCCTCACTTCAAAGCCAACCCGAAAGACCACCACAGCCGTCGCGGTCTGTTGAAAATGGTTAGCTCACGCCGCCGTCTGCTGACTTACTTGCGCCGCACCAAACCTGATACTTACCGTGAACTGATTTCACGCTTGGGTCTGCGTAAATAATCCAACGCTGCGCTGCCGTCTGAATATTCAGACGGCATTTTCATATCCGCTTCACGCACCACCGAACAAAGGAACGCTATGCCGACCGTTCTCGTCATCAACGGCCCCAACCTCAATCTTCTGGGCACGCGCGAGCCGCATATTTACGGCGCGGAAACATTGGACGACGTCGTCCGCTCGCTGCAACAGTCTGCCGCCGAAAAAGGGCTGGCATTAGAACATTTCCAAAGCAACAGCGAAGGCGCGTTAATCGACCGCATCCACGCCGCACGCGGCCAAGCCGATTTCATCATCATCAACGCAGGCGCATATACGCATACTTCTATCGCCCTGCGCGACGCGCTCGCCGGCACCGCCCTGCCCTTTGTCGAAGTGCATATTTCCAACGTCCACGCCCGCGAGCCGTTCCGCCATCATTCCTATTTGTCCGACCAAGCCCTCGGCGTGATTGTCGGCCTCGGCACATTCGGCTACGAAGCCGCCTTGCA
>JAUNKU010000134.1 GCA_030532645.1 Neisseria sp.
GCCATTCCCAGCCCCTGCATCGGCGTGTGCCAAGTGAACAACAAAGGCTATTGCAAAGGCTGCCTGCGCAGCCGCGAAGAGCGCCTGCACTGGCTGAAAATGAACGATGCGCAAAAACACGATGTAATGCGCCTTTTGGCCGCACGTCGGAAAAAAATCCTGCAAGCCAAATGGGATAAGGAAACCGACTTCGGCGAAGCACCGCAGCAGGGCGGCTTGGATTTTGAGAACTGATTTGCGCTTGCTTTTATGGCAGAAAATGTCAAAACCATTCGTCATACTCGGGTTTGCCCCGAGTATCTGCCCGTTTAGGTTTCAGGAATGTGAACGGAGGAGATACTCAGGTCAAGCCCGAGTATAACAATGTTTTTATCCACCGCTTTGCATCGGCAGACAAACCAAAGGCCGTCTGAAAAACGGATTGTTTCCTTTTTCAGACGGCCTTTTTATGCCAAACTGCTATCAGTCGAATTGCAAAACGGCGGAA
The DNA here is from genome assembly GCA_030532645.1 of Neisseria sp. Lineage (GTDB taxonomy): Bacteria > Pseudomonadota > Gammaproteobacteria > Burkholderiales > Neisseriaceae > Neisseria. The sequence continues at coordinate 488 of JAUNKU010000134.1, forward strand.
GTATAAACGTCTTGCACGTCGTCCAAATCTTCCAGCGCATCAATCAGTTTCTGCATTTTCACGGCATCTTCGCCGGTTAAAACGGTTTCGTTTTGCGCGCGCATTGTTACATCGCCGTCTTGCGAAGTGAAACCGGCGGCTTCCAGCGCCGCTTTTACGCCGGCCCAGTCGTTCGGTGCGGTAACCACTTCGATAATGCCTTCGTCATCGACAATCACATCTTCCGCACCAGCTTCCAGCGCGGCTTCTATCAGCGCGTCTTCATCGGCATCGGTATAAACCAAATAGCCTTGGTGTACGAAGTTGAACGCTACGCAGCCGTCGGTGCCGAGATTGCCGCCGTTTTTGTTGAACGCGTGGCGCACATCGGCAACGGTGCGCGTTTTGTTGTCGGTCATACAGTCCACCATCAGCGCGGCGCCGCCGATGCCGTAGCCTTCGTAACGCAGTTCTACGTAATCCACGCCTTCCAGATTGCCTGTACCTTTGTCGATGGCACGCTGCACGTTGTCTTTCGGCATATTGGCGTCCCAAGCCTTGTCCATTGCCAGACGCAGGCGCGGATTGGCCGCCGGATCGCCGCCGCCGAGCTTGGCGGCTACGGTGATTTCTTTAATCAGTTTGGTGAAAATTTTGCCGCGTTTGGCATCTACTCGGGCTTTCTTGTGCTGGATATTCGCCCACTTGCTATGGCCTGCCATAATCTTATCCTTGATTAAACTGCTGAAACAAAGGGCGGATTTTAGCATAAGGAAGGGCGGCTTGTCGTGGGGTAAGGCCGTCTGAAAAACAGAGATTCCGCTTGGCGGCGGAGCAGTGTTTTCAGACGGCCTTGCCCGATTGCCGCCGCTGATGTTTAAAACTGTTTGCTCACTTCGACAAAAAGCCTTTGTTTCTGATAACGGTAAAGCGCGTGGTTACTGTCGGTTTTCTGCCAAGCCCACGTCAGGCGCGGAGTCAGGCCGCGGTAGTGGACGGCGCGGTGCCACAGCGAGGCTTGGGCGCTGTATTCTTTGTTGCGCTGGACGATATTGAAAAAGTTTACGCCCTGATAGCGGCGTTCGCCGTAGCCTGCGCTTAAACGGGAAGAAAAGCCGAGCGGCCATTCCTGCCCCCAACCGGCACGCACGCCTTTGCGCGTGTAGGCATCGTCGTCCTGCTGCGTGTTTACTTTGGCGGCATCGATACCGGCAAACCAATATTGCTGCGGCTTGGGCGTGTAATACAGCGTAGCAGAGGCGGAAGCGCTGTGGCCGTTCAAATGCGTGCGCGTGCGGTAGCGGTTTTCCGCATACTCGGCGGCGAGGCTGCTTTGCCATTGCGGTGAAAAGCGGTAGCGCCAGTCGGCAGCCAAACCTTTGGCAAGCGAAAAACGTTTCAGCGATTTGTCGTGTTCGCGGCCGCCGGCGTACCAAGCCTGTTCGGCAAAGGGCAGCAGGGTAAGGGTATGCCGGGCATCTTGGAAACCGCCGCCTGCGCTCAAACGCAGCGAGGCTTCGCTGTATTTCCGGTTGTCCCAATAATAGCGGCTGCTGCCGTCTGCACGGGCTTCGGTAAAGAAGCCGTGCGGCAGGCTGTGCCGTTTGCTGATACCGGCGTTTAGGCTGATGCCTTGTGCCGACTCGGCTTCCGGCGCTTGCCAGTTGCCGCCCAAATCACGGTTTTTCGGCGCATTGTTGATGTTCGGATCATTCAGATAAGACGCGCCGCCGTAAAACTGCCAGCGGTCTTGTTCGCGGATCGCGGCCAGATACTGCTCGATTAACGTTGAAACCTGTTCCGGCAATTCTTCACTGCTTTTCAGCTTTTCAAACTGCTGTTGAGCCGCTTCCCATTCGCCGTTGTCAAACAGCGTAGCCGCCAGTTGCAGGCGTACGTCGAACGAATCGGGCTGCGCCGCCAGCACTTTGCGGTAAGCGCGTACCGAAGCGCGGTAATCGCCGCGATAACGCGCGGCAGCAGCTTCCGCCCATTGCAGCACATCTTCATTGCGCTGTTCGGGCGGCAGTTTGCGGTAAAACGGCAGCAGCTCGGCGGCATTTTCCGTATTGCCCGTCAGCAATGCCGCGCTGACCGCGCGGTGCAGCAAATCCGGATGTTCGGCCAGCGCACTTTCGTCCAGCTCGACCGTACCGCTTTCGTCTGCTGTGTTTTCAGACGGCATTTGCGGCACCGCAGGCAGCGGCTCGGCGCGGAAATTTTCTTCCTGCACACGGCGGTCGTCTAAATGGCGGTTCAGCAAAACGCCCGTTTCATCGGCCGAAGCGGGTAGGGCGGCAAGGGCGCAAAACAGCGCGGCAGTATATCGGAACATCGGCGTTATCCTTCGGATTGGCGGTACAAAGGCCGTCTGAAAACAGGCGGGCGCAGCATCGGTAAGCAAGCAGCGGTAAACCGTAAGGCGCAGATTATAAAGCATCTGTACTCCTTCGCGCCGAAAATGCGTACAATAGCCGTTTTGCGCTTTGCAACACAACAAAGGAATACAAAATGACCGTAGAAAAACATACGCCCACAATGAAAGATGTCGGCGGCATTCCCGTTGCCCGCCTGCTGCCGAAAGGCGCGCGCCGAACCATCGGTGCTTGGTGCTTCCTCGACCATATCGGCCCCGTACGTTTTGCCGACGACAGCAAAGGTTTGCAGGTCGGCTCGCATCCGCACACCAATCTTTCCACCTTCACTTGGATGCTGGAAGGCGAGCAGCTGCACGGCGACAGCCTGGGCAACCGCTTTACCATCGGCCCCAAACAAGTCGGCCTGATGACCGCTGGCGGCGGTAACGGCCACGGCATCTGCCATACCGAGCAAACGCCCGAGTATGAAAAAAACGCCCACGCCGTCCAGCTTTGGATTGCTCTGCCGCCCAACCGCGACGACATCAAACCGGCGTTTGAATACCACAGCAATCTGCCCGAATGGCAAGAGCAGGGCGCGTCCTTTATCCTGACGACCGGCACATTCCAAGGCCGCACCGCCCCGACCACACAGCACAGCCCGATTATCGGCGTGGACATCCGTTTCAACGAAGACGGCGAGCTGGATTTTCCGGCCGAAGCAGGCTGGGAATACGGCGCATTGGTGATTGCCGGACAAATCGAAACTGGCGGCGAAACATTTGAAAAAGAAGAATTGGTCGTTATCACCGGCGAAGGCCGTCTGAAAATCCGCGGCAAAGCAGGTACGCATATTATGCTGCTGGGCGGCGAACCGTTGGCCGAGCCGGTATTGATGTGGTGGAACTTCGTAGCCTACAAAGCCGAAGACTTGCAGCAGGCCGTGGACGATTGGAACAACCATCATCCGCGTTTCGGCGAAATCGACCTCACCGGCACCGGTCTGAAACGCTTGGTCGCCCCCGATGTACCCGAAGCGAAAATGCGCTGAGGTTTGAATCAAAAAAAAGGCCGTCTGAAAACAGAATGATTTCTGGTTTTCAGACGGCCTTTTTGATAAAGCGGAACGGTCAGGCGGCAGAATATCTGCTTCAATCAAGCGGTACGCCGCAATTTTTTTGCGGCAAATTGCAAGGCGGCTTCGTAGCCGAATGTGCCGAGGCCGACAATCACGCCGAGGGCTT
>JAUNKU010000135.1 GCA_030532645.1 Neisseria sp.
GTATCGAAGTCGGCCACGTTTTCCAGCTGCGCGACAAATATTCGCAAGCAATGAATGCTTCGTTCCTGGATAAAAACGGCAAAGCGCAGATTATGGAAATGGGCTGCTACGGCATCGGTGTTACCCGCGTGGTTGCCGCCGCCATTGAGCAGAACCACGACGAGCGCGGCATTATCTGGACGGAAGCAATGGCGCCGTTTACCGCTGTTATCGTGCCGATGAACTACAAAAAATCCGAAGCCGTGCGCGAAGCAGCCGATAAGATTTACGAAGAATTGCTGGCCGCCGGTGTCGATGTGTTGCTGGACGATCGTGATGAACGCGCAGGCGTATTGCTGAACGACAGCGAATTGCTCGGCATTCCGCACCGCATCGTCATCGGCGACCGCGGCCTGAAAGAGGGCGTAGTCGAATACGCACGCCGCACCGACAGCGAAGCTCAAAGCGTTGCAGTAGGCGAAGTAGCAGCCAAAATCATTACCGCCTTGGCTTGATTGTTTGAGCCAAAATCAAAGCCCGCCGATTGCTTGGGAACTGTTTCTGCCTTATGGTTTAAATGAACGGATCTTAAGTTGAACAGTTGATTATACGCTTGGCTTAAGGCCTGAACCCTGTATTGCACAGGGCTCAGGCCTTTTAAATTCGAGCTTAAGATGAGCAGCTGATTTTGGGCGGAATATTCACCTTGCACCAGCAAATGGATAATCTGTGTTTTGAAGTTAAACAAATAAGCGTATTTTGCCGGTGCATAAAATACTGCTTCTGATTTCAACCATCGGTATATCCGGCCATTGAAAATGCCCCCTGAAAGAGGGTTCGGGTATCCGACTTTCAGGGGGCAGAGTGAAACGAAGTTGCTGAGTTCTCAGTAAGCTTCGTTTTCAGACGCCTTTAATGCTTATTTGCAGTTTAAGGCGGTTAACGCAGTTCGTTGTGCAGGCGGCTGATCCAAGTGTTCAGTTCGCGGCCTTTGTAGGCGCTGCCGTCGCGGTTCAGGATGGTAATGCGTGTGCCGCCGCTGACAGGCTCGGCGTAGGCAATCAGTTCAACCGGTTTCGGTGCAGGGGCGGCTTTTTTGCCGAACATACGGCCGATCAAGCCCGGTTTGCTGTTGCTGACGGCTTCGCTTTCAGCTGGTGCGCTCTGTACCAGAAAGGCGTGTTTGCCCGGATTTTGGCCGACTACGGTCAGGCCGACACGGTCCAATGCCAGAGCAGTGCGGCGCCAGTTGCGTTCTTGGTCGCCGCTGACCATCAGGCTGTTGCCTTCGATGCGGGCGAGATTGCCGCCGGTTTTGGCTTTAACGGCGGTTTTGTCGAGCTGGGCTTTGATTTGCGCTTCGTCTGCACCGAGATACTGCATAAAGCGGCTCAGGAAAGCAGCCTCCAAGTTGGCATCGTTCGGGCGCGGCTGCCACATTGTGCGTTCTTCGCTTTTATCGGTATAAACTTCGGTCATACCTTTGTGGGCAAAGAAAATATCGCTGGTGCCGTTTTTGCCGGATTCGATGCGGATAATGAATTTGTCGCGCTCGCCGGAGGAATATACGCCGCCCAAGCCGACTTTTTCAAACAGGCTGCGGATGCCGTCGTTCGGGATTTTGGCGCGGTTTTCCGCCCATTCGGTTTCCATTTGGCCGATGGCCGGTTCTTCGTTGGCGATGGTGAAGCCGCTTTCCTGCCAGAAGGCTTTCAGCAGCGGCCACAGTTCGGCCGGGCTTTTGCCGGAAACGGCCAGCCAGCGTTGGTTGCCGTCGCGTTCCAAACTGATGCCTTTAACGCCGGCCAAAACGGCGGCATCGGCTGTTTGCTGTTTGCTCGGCGTGCGGTTGATGTCGCTGGCACGGACGGCACCGCTGCCGGCCGGAAGCTGGTAGAGGTTGCCTTGGTTCGGGTTGGTCAGATCAGGCGGAACTTCCAAGTTTACTACTTTTCGGTTGCTGCTTTGGTAGTCCAGCTCGGGCAGCGCCTGTTTGTTGGAAGAACAGGCGGCCAAGCCCAACAGGGCAACGGCCAGAGCGGCCGGTTTCATACGGTTCATAAATACTCCCGTTTCGGATTAAATCAGTGAAGCACTTTTCAGGGCGGCTTGTACTTTGGCCTTGCCGGCTTCGCTCAATTCGATAATCGGCAGGCGGACGTGCGGTTCGCATACGCCGAGCAGGTGGCAGGCATATTTCGGTGCGGCCGGGCTCGGTTCGCAGAACATTACGTCATACACCGGCACCAGCTGTTTGTTCAGTTCGCGTGCGCGGGCGATATTGCCGGCCAATGCTTCGCGGCACATATCGGCAAATTCTTTCGGCGCAACATTGGCGGCAACGCTGATAACGCCGTGACCGCCGCACAACATAAAGGCCAAGCCGGTCGGATCGTCGCCGGAATAAACGGCAAAACCTTCCGGTGCGCGGTTGATTAAATCGATTTCGCGCGCGATGTCGCCGCTGGCTTCTTTAACACCGATGATATTCGGAATTTCGGCCAAGCGCAGAATAGTGTCGTTATCCATATTGACGACGGTGCGGCCCGGCACGTTGTAGATAATCATCGGAATGGCAGCGGCCTCGGCGATGGCTTTGAAATGGCGGTAGATGCCTTCTTGAGAAGGTTTGTTGTAATACGGAACGACCGACAGCGTGGCATCAGCGCCCAAACGCTCGGCTGCTTTGGAAAGCTCGATAGCTTCGGCGGTATTGTTGGCGCCGGTACCCGCAATAATCGGAATGCGCTTGGCCGCGTGTTTGATGGCGGCTTCGATAACGGCCAGATGTTCTTCTACCGGCAAAGTGGCGGATTCGCCCGTTGTGCCGACGATGACCAAGCCGTCGGTACCGTTTTCGATATGCCAGTCAATCAGTTTTTCAAGTTGCGGATAATTAACGCTGCCGTCTGCGTGCATCGGCGTAAGCAATGCAACCAAGCTGCCTGTAAACATAGTGAAACCTTTATGGTCGGTGTGTTCGGAAAGAAACGATTGTAGCCTAAGTTGCGCCGTGTGGGAAAGAGAGGCCGTCTGAAAATAAGGCTTTCAGACGGCCACGGGCAAGTAAAAAGCAGGATTTTACGTTTGCCGGGCCGGAATTTGCCCGTTTTTTACATTCGGCGGCCGATAACGGAGTTCAGACGGCCTCGGAAAATCAAGCCAGTAATTCTGCCGGAATTTCACACACGGGAATCGGCCGGATTTTGTGCTGCGCCGCTGCATTCAGACGGCGGTAAATAGCCAGAACTTCGCGCTCGCGGCCGGTAAAATCTTCCGGTCGGCGCTCGGCCGGAAGATTCATTGCCCACTCCAATTCAGGGTAGCTCGCGCCCATTTGTTCTTCGTCCGTACGTTCGGTGTCCCACAGGCCGTCGGTCGGTACGGCTTTTTGAATGGAAGGGATAATGTCGAGCGTTTCGGCCAAGCGGTACACCTGTGTTTTGGTCAAATCGGCAATCGGGCTGATGTCCACGCCGCCGTCGCCGTATTTGGTGAAAAAACCTACGCCGAAATCTTCGATTTTATTGCCCGTTCCGGTAACCAGCAGGCCGTTCATCTGGCCGTAGTAATAGAGCGTGAGCATACGCAGGCGCGAGCGGCTGTTGGCCAAAGCGAGCTTTTGAATATCGGGCATTTCTTCGGGCGTGCCGACGGTTTGCTCGAATTGCTCGAAGGTTGGGGTTAAATCTACGCTCGCACAGCGCACATTGCTGAAACGGCGCTGCAAATCGGCCATATGTTCTTGCGCACGGCTGACTTGGTCGGCTTTTTGGCGGATCGGCAATTCCAACAGCAAAACGTCCATACCGGTTTGGGCGGCCAAAGTGGATACCACCGCAGAATCAATGCCGCCGGATACGCCGACAACAAAGCCTTTGCTGCGGGCATTTCGGGCATAGGTGGCAAGCCATTCGGTGATGTGGGCGGAAACGGCGGCGGTATTCATTAAAGCAGACCTTTGTTCAGAAAAGTGGAAACAGCCATTATGGCGCGATGGCGCGGGCTTGGCAACGGAGCAATGAAAAGGCCGTCTGAAAA
>JAUNKU010000136.1 GCA_030532645.1 Neisseria sp.
ATGAATATCGAAACCAAATACCGAAACACCCAAGCAATGTTCGAGCAGTCGGAACTGCTGTTTTCCGAAGCCGAATGCCGCGCCGCGCTGCACAAAATCGCCGATGAAATCACGCGCGATTTGGGCGGCGAATATCCGCTGCTGCTGCCCGTAATGGGCGGCGCAGTCGTCTTTACCGGCCAGCTGCTGCCGCTTTTGCGCTTTCCGCTGGACTTTGATTACGTCCACGTTTCGCGCTACGGCGACAAACTGCAAGGCGGCAGTTTCAACTGGAAAAGAATGCCTGACGAAGCGCAGGTAAAAGGCCGCCACATCGTGGTTTTAGACGATATTCTGGACGAAGGCCACACAATGCACGCGATTGTCGGCAAGCTGAAAGAAATGGGCGCAGCCAGCTGCCGCGCCGCTGTGTTTGCCAACAAACTGATTGACAAAGAAAAACCGATGCAGGCCGATTATGTCGGCTTGGACGTACCGAACCGCTATGTGTTCGGCTACGGTATGGACGCGGCAGGCTGCTGGCGCAACCTCGGCGAAATCCGCGCCCTGAAAGAAGATTGAAAAACCTTGAACGGAGAACAAAAATGGCACAAGCCCAAAACGTGATTGACGCGCCCAACCGCCACGCAACTTTTATGGTGTGGCAATTCAAAGAAAACAGCGATGCCGCGCCCGTGTTTGCCAAACTCTGCGCCTTAATTGCCAATCTCAACCATTCCGCCGAAACGCGCTATCCCAACCGCGGTGTCAGCGCGGTGCTCGGCATCGGCCACGATGCTTGGCTGCGTCTCAATCTGCCGCAGCCGCTACCCAAAGAGCTGAAACCGTTTTCCGCCATCAAAGGCAGCAAACACACCGCCGTTGCTACGCCGGGCGATTTGCACCTGCACCTGCGCGCCGATGATGCCGGTATTGTTTACGATATGGCCGCCGCGCTGACCGATTTGCTGCTGCCCGCAGCCGACTGCATCGAAGAAGTGCACGGTTTCCGTTACCACGACGGCCGCTCGGTTATCGGTTTTGTGGACGGCACAGAAAATCCGCAAGGCGCGGAACGCACCCATTTTGCCGTTGTCGGCGAAGAAGATGCGGCCTACGAAGGCGGCAGCTATCTGTTTGTACAAAAATACCGCCACGATATGCAGGCTTGGCGCGCCCTGCCGGTCAGCGAACAGGAAAAAGTTATCGGCCGCAGCAAAGCTGATGATATCGAAATGGACGACGACACCAAACCGGCCAACGCCCACACTGCGCTGGCCAATATCGGCGACGATTTCAAAGTGGTACGCGACAATCTGCCGTTCGGCAAAGCAGGCAGCAACGAAATGGGTACTTACTTCATCTGCTACGCTTCCACGTTCAGCACCGTAGAAAAAATGCTGACCAATATGTTTGTCGGCTCGCCACAAGGCAATTACGACCGCCTGCTCGATTTCAGCAGCGCGCAAACCGGCACGCTGTTTTTCGTACCGAGCGCCGATATGCTGGACGAATTTGCCGGTTAACCAAAGCTTTCCGGCAAAGCGTTTTTCAAGCATTTTCCAAACAAAAGGCCGTCTGAAAACAGAACATTCTGCTTTTCAGACGGCCTTGATTGCTTGCCGCTTATGATTTGACGGCCACACCCAAGCGTTCGCCCACACGCGTTACTGCACCGGCCTGCAAACGGCTCTCCAACACCAACGCATCTTTGGCAAACAGATTGATAACGGTCGAGCCCAAACGGAACGCGCCCATTTCCTGACCTTTTTCCAGCACCACCGCGCTGTTGCCTTCGGCAGGATATTCGCGCACGCGCACTTCTTTGCCGCGCGGCGGATTGACCACGCCTGCCCACACCGTGCTGATGCTGGCGGTAACCGTTGCGCCGACCAAAATCTGCGCCATCGGGCCGAATTCCGTGTCAAACAGGCAAATCACGCGCTCGTTCCGCGCAAACAGATTCGGAACGTGTTCGGCCAAAAACGGGTTGACTGAAAACAAATCGCCCGGCACATAAACCATTTTCCGCAACACGCCGCGGCAAGGCATATGCACGCGGTGGTAATCGCGCGGCGAAAGATAAGTGGTCAGAAACAGGCCGTCTGAAAAAGCGGCCGCCGCTTCCTTATCGCCTGCCAGCAAAGTTTCCAGCGTAAACAAATGGCCTTTCGCCTGCAACAGGCGTTCGCCGTCGATCCGGCCGCCTTCGCTGACCGCACCGTCCGCAGGCAGGCAGACCGCCTCCGCCGCCGCATCAACCGGCCGTGCACCCTCTTTCAGCGGACGGATAAAAAACTCATTAAACGTTGCATAATCAGACGGCTGCGTTTTCACCGCCTCGCCCAAATCCACGCCGTAAGCCTTGGCGAAACGTTTAATCACAAAATGGGTAAACGCGCCCCAACGGCGTTCGGCAAACCAACCGGCCAGCTTGGTAACGGCGTGCTGCGGCAGCAGATAATGGAAAGCGATTTTCAGGCGTTGGCCGTAAGTCGGCGTCGGATAAGCGTTCATAGCAGGCTCGTTTCGTTCGGAAAAGTTCGGAAAATAAGCGCGAGTATAACAAAAAGCGGCACGCAAAGGATTTTCAGACGGCATCAACGGCGGCCGGCCGTTGGAAAACCAAGAAAAGCAAGCCTGCCGCCGCCGTGAACTTTGTTCTAAATTAAAAATTTCCCCTGCAAACCGCACACCGCCCGCTTTTTTTGCTATCCTTTGCAGCTGACTTCATACCGCAAACGAAATCAACATTATGAGCAATTATTCAGACATTATCGTTGTCGGCGCAGGCCCTGCCGGATTGAGTTTCGCCCGCACGCTGGCCGATGCGCCCGTTTCCATTACCATCATTGAAAAAAGTCCGCTCGAAGCCATCGAAAATCCGGCTTACGACGGCCGCGAAATCGCGCTTACCCATCTTTCCAAAGAAATTATGGAAAAGCTCGGAATGTGGCAGCGCGTACCGGAAGACGAAATTTACCAGCTCAAAGATGCCAAAGTATGGAACGGCGATTCGTCTTACCAGCTCTATTTTCCGCAGCCCACACAAGCACGCGGCGGCGCAACTGACCGCTTAGGCAATCTGATTTCCAACCACAATATCCGCAAAGCCGCCTATGAAGCGGTTAAAGAACAAAGCAACGTTACCCTGATGTGCGGCGTAGGCGTGCGCGAAGCCAAAACCACCGAAGAAGAAGCGCGCGTCGTATTGGATAACGGCGAAGTGCTGACCGGCCGCCTGCTGGTTGCTGCCGACAGCCGTTTCTCGCAAACCCGCCGCCAAATCGGCATTGCCGCCGATATGCACGACTTCGGCCGTACCGTTATCGTGTGCCGTTTCCGCCACGAAATCTCCAACGAACACACCGCCGTAGAATTTTTCCAATACGGCCGCACACTTGCCCTGCTGCCCTTGGAAGAACATCTCACCAACTGCGTGATTACCATCGATGCCGACAAAGCACCGGCACTGCTCGCCCTGTCTGACGAAGCGCTGGCCGCCGATTTGGAACAGCAGCTGCAAGGCCGTCTCGGCAAAATGGAAAAAGCCGACACCCTGCACACCTATCCGCTGGTCGGCGTACACGCCAACCAATTCTGCACCACCCGCGCCGCCCTTATCGGCGATGCCGCCGTCGGTATGCACCCCGTTACCGCCCACGGCTTCAACCTCGGCTTGGAAAGTGCCGACATTCTCGGCAAACTCATTACCGAAGCCGCCGCCGAAGACCGCGACATCGGCAGCAAAGCCGTGCTGGAACGCTACAACAGCAAACACCAGCTCAACACCCGTCCGCTCTACCACGGCACCAATGCGATGGTAAAACTGTTTACCAACGAAACCGCACCGGCCAAACTGCTGCGCAGCCTCGTTTTGCGCGTCAGCAACAACCTGCCGCCGCTGAAAAACCTGATTACCAAACAGCTGACGGGTT
>JAUNKU010000137.1 GCA_030532645.1 Neisseria sp.
GCCGTTTGCCCGGCCGCTTTGGCCGGTGTTAGACGACGGCAGCGGCCACTGTATTGCCGTGTGCAATCTGCGTGCAGCAGACGGTTTTTCCGCACAAATATTGCCGGTTTCCGGCAGTTTGCAGCCGTTTATTGTCGGGAAAAAAGAGCGTCCGGCAAACTGAATGCAGCCGGTAAAAATCAGGCCGTCTGAAAAATGCGTTGGTGTAAAAACCGCATTTTTTCAGACGGCCTTTATGCTGCCTGCGAATATTCAGGCAGCGTTTTGCGCTTCGTTTCCGTCTGCTTGGCTCAGATGGAGCGCTTCCCAAGTCGGCTGCAAGACCTGTTCGATGATGCTTCTGAACAGCGGGCTGTCGATGGGAGCGGTTTCGTCTGTACCGAAAACAAGGGCGATTTCGGTGTCGTCTTTTTGTCCGGCTCTGTGACTGTTGCCGTAATAAGCCTGATAGGCGGCTTTTTCGGCTGCTTCCTCCGGTGTTGTTGTTTTGTCGGGTTTCTGCCGTTTTTCAAGCCATTTTCCCACCGCCGCCAGCAAGGTGCGCGGAAAGAAGGGGAGCGGACGGGTTTGGCCGATGCGGTAGAAAACGAGCCAGTTGTCCAGCAGTTCGCGGGCTTTTTCAGACGGCAGCGGCGGCAGCGTCAGCACTTCTCCGCCGCCCAGCCAATGGCTTTCGCCGCTCGGTATGCCGCTCGGGCGGACGGCGTTGAAAATCAGGTGTTCCAAATAAAATTCAAAAGTATCGGGCGCGTTCGGGGTTTTGGCGGCAAAGCGGATTCGGCCTTTGTCGTAAAGATGTTCCAAGCTGCCGCTCAGCGTGCAGCCGTCCAAGGCTAAGGTGTACGGAAAGGCGGCGTGTTTCGGGCTGTTGAGCAGTTCGCCGTCCAGCATTTTGGCAGCGGCTTCGCTTTGCGCCTGCCAGATTTTGCCGATTTCACCGGCGGGCAGCTCGCTTCGGGCGTTCAGGCGCAGGGCGGTTTGGGCGAAGTCTTCATTATCGCGCCGCGCCTGCATATAGGCCGCTGCGATTTCGGTGCTTTCCGGCTCGAACGGCTCTTCCGCGCCCAAAGCTTCTTCCCGGTAAGGCGCTTTCCAGTCCAGCGTTTTACGCAGCCAAGTGCGCACGGGATTGCGCCAAAAGCTCAGCCATTCGTGTTGGCTGATATACAGATGCCCGCTCGGGCTGTTTTCAGACGGCATTTCGTCCGCTTCGCTGTTTTCTGCTTGGAAAAACGGCGTTTTCGGCGTTGCGGGCAGATTGAGCGCGTCGGCGTAATCGCTGCGGGAGGAGGCAAGCGGGCCGCTGTTGTCGAAATAACGGCGCGAAAAGTCTTGCAGCGGATGGTCTTCCGTCCACTGCCGGCGCAAGTCTTCGGCGCTCAGACCGGTCATATCGGCCAGCACGTCGCACAATTCGTTAATCAGTGCAGAGGGCGGCAGCGGTTCGTTGTTGTGCTGGCTGCGGCCGACATAAGACAGATACAGTTTTTCCCGTGCGCTCATCAGTGCTTCGAGGAAGAGATAACGGTCGTCGTCGCGGCGCGAACGGTCGCCGCGTTTCGGGTGTTTGGCAATCAAATCGAAAGCGGCGGCTTTGGTGTTGCGCGGAAATACGCCGTCGTTCAAACCGATCAGGCAGAGCATTTTGAAAGGCAGGCTGCGCATCGGCACCATGCCGCAGAAGGTAATGCCGTGGCGCAGGAAACCGGCATCGCTCTGGCTGCCGAGAAAGCGCGAGAAATGGCGGACGGCAGTTTCAGACGGCATCGGGTCGGTGAAACCGGCCAGCGCGGTTTCTTCCAACCAACGGGCGAGTGCTTGCTCCAAATGGCGCAGCGCGGTTTGGCCGGCTTCGTCTGCGGCGGTCAAATCCTCGCTCAAACGGCGCAGGCGTGCCGCCCATTCGGGCGCATCGGCAGGCGTTTGCCAGCATTTCTGCGTATCGGCCAGCGTGCGGACGAAAGCGCAGAAACGGGCGAGGGTTTCGGTGTGGTTCGGATCGACGGCATACGGGCTGATGTTTTGCCACAAACCGCTGTTTTCCGGCAGCAGCCAGCCCAAGGCCAGCCGTTCTAAACCTTGTTGCCAAGTAAATAAATTGTTGCTGCCGCCGCGCATTGCCGCATCGCTGCCCCAATGGATATTCAGCCGGGCAACGGTGTCGTGGAGCAGCGGCAAATCGTCGCGTGTCAGGCCGAAGCGGCGCAATACGGTTTCATTTTCCAAAAGCGGCAGGATTTTATCGGTCTCGAAACGGCTGTCGAAAATATCCAGCGCCAGTTCCAGCGCGTGCAGCAGCGGCTGGCGGCGGCTGATTTTGATGTCGGATACGGAATAAGGCAGTTTGCGCCCCGAGCTTTCGCCGAAAACCGCTTCGAGAAAGGGCAGATAAGGCTCGACATCGGGAGTAAGCACCGCAATATCGTGCGGCTGCCAGTCGGGATGTTCGGCCAGCGTTTGCAGCAGATGTTCTTTCAGGATATGCAGTTCGCGCAAAGGGCTGTGTGCCGAAACCAAGCGGATGCTGCCGTCCAAGTGGCTGTTTGCAGACGGTAGCGAGAGGGTTTGGATATCGCGCTGCAAACGGGCGAGCAGGGTGGTTTCGGGCGCAAAATCCAGTTCTCCTTGCGTGCTGTCTTGCCCGTTTTTGCTTTGCAGAAACTCGTTTCGCTCGTTTTCAGACGGCCTTTCGCTTTCGTTATCATCTTCATAAGCAGAAATTTCGTGCCGCGCGTTGCTCTCGGCGAGCGAGTCGAAAAAGTCGCGCCCCTGTTTGCCGAGCGAGGCCAAAAGCGGGTGGCCGCTCAGGCTTAAATCGGCATCTGGTTTGCCCAACATCTGCGCCGGTTCGATAACATTACCCCAATAGCCGCTGCTCGGATTGAGCGCGAAAATATGCACGTCGCAATGCTCGGATACGGCTTTCAGCAAGTCCAGATACATCGGCGCGAGCGTGGCGATGCCGAACACAAACAGCCGTTCAGGCAACACGCTTTTATCCAGTTTCGCCAATAATTGCTGCCATAAGGCCACGCGGTGCGGCGCATTTTGCCTGCCGTCGTCCAGATAGCGCCACAGCTCGGCCTGCCAGATTTCGTCTTCGCCCAAGCCGATAAGTTTGCCGCGCTGCCACGCTTCAATCCAATCGGGGCGGTATACCAAATATTGGTCGAAAATATCGGCCAACTGTCCGGCCAAATCATAGGCAGCGTAGCGGCCGCCTGCCAAATAAGCGGCCAGCTCGGCCGCAGCGGCCGGCGCGTGTTCGGCAAGGCCGTCTGAAAATGAGCCGTCAGCTTGATTGTTCTGCAAAAACAAAGACATCAGCCGCCAGCGAATAACTTCGGGCGAAAACGGGCTGAGCGCCGGAATATCGGGCAGTACGCGGCGCATCAGTTGCCAAGTGAAACCCGCAGGCAGGCTGTATTTGAGGTTAGCCGCGATGCCGCTTTGCTCGGCAAGGAAACGGTCGAGAAAACGGCGCATTCCTTGGCTCTGCACCATAATCTGTTCGGCGGCCAAAGGCTCGGAGAGCGTTTGCAGCGTTTGGATACGGTGCAGCATACCGGCCAAGGATTCCAGACGGTTGGATTGGTAAAGATAGAGCATAGCGGTTTCCTTTTACGGCGGCTTGCGTGTTGGGTTTGGGAGGATTGGGCGTTGTAACCGGTTTTGCAAACCGGACACCCCCACCCTAACCCTCCCCCGCAGGCGGGGGAGGGGATTGCGTTGCGGTTTTATTCGGGTGTTGCCGGTTTCAGACGGCGGCTTGGTTGTAACGACAATGCTTGGTAATGCAATGATCAAGCTGCATATTCGGCTGTTTGGTTGAGATGACCTTTCAAGCTTGCTTAATCAATGCTTGTTTTAACCGGCAAGCTTTGCTTTCCTGAAACATTGTTCCCTCTCCCGCTTGC
>JAUNKU010000138.1 GCA_030532645.1 Neisseria sp.
CACACGCCAGCTCGCCAAACGCCAGCTTACTTGGTTGAGAAAATTGGGTGCAGACACCGTGTGCGACCCATACTGCAGCGCAGATGTTTTTCAGACGGCCTCAACCGCTCTCAGCCGCCATTTTTACGGAGAAAACAGATGAAACCTGCCCCGCTCAAACGCCGCCTGCCCGCGCTGGCCTACGAAGCCCTGCTGACCGCCGCCGTTACCTGCGCCGCCTTTATTCCGGCCGGACTGGCCGCAATGTTTCTCAACCGGCACGCTCCTGCGCTGGCCGCACCGGCCGTCAGCATTATTCTGATTGCCGTGTGGTGGTTCTACTTCAAAACCTGCTGGCAGAAACGCGGCGCAACCCTGCCGATGCAGACGTGGAAAATCGGGCTGGAAACCGTACACGGCCACACGCCGCCGCTCAACCGCCTGCGCCTGCGCTTCGTGTGGACGTGCATTCTGCTGGTTTTCATTCCCCTGATGGCCTACGCCGCCCTGCACAACGGCGCGGGCATTCCGCCGAAAGCCGCCGCCGGCGCCGCATTAAGCTGGTGGATACTGCCTTGGGGCTTTGCACTGTTCAACCGCGACCGCCAGTTTCTCTACGACTTCTTGGCCGGAACGCGCTTGGTCGATTTGAGGCCGTCTGAAAAATAAGGCCGGCACATTTCCGTACAAAGGGAAAACCTTACTTCCCAAACCGGCCACGCCGTTTCCGGCATACAGAAAGGCCGTCTGAAAACAAGCATTTCCCTGTTTTCAGACGGCCTTTCCGTTTTATCTGCCGCCGATATTTTTTCGGAAACAGCAAATCACCGTAGCGGTTTTCACGCAAAGCCGCCATCCGCCAATTCAAATTCGGATGGCTGCCGAAAGTTGCCGACCGCCGTCCAAAAGCTGCGTTTGCACATTTGCCTCCTCGGTAAACAATCAGCAAAAGCGCGCTGCAAGAGCGCGCCGTAAATCAAAATAAGGCCGTCTGAAAATCAGCCAAGCGGCAAAAGCGGCATTTTTTCAGATTTTCAGACGCTTCCTTTTATTCAGTTAAACGTGTAACGCAAACCGGCCGATACTTCGTGCGCCTTCAAATCAGAAGACAAGCGCTTGTAGCGGTAGCCCGCGTCCAAAGCCAGCAATGCGGCAGCAGTCGAGCGCATCGTTTTTTCATCATAAACCTCTTTATTTTACGGTAAAAAGGAACCTGTCCTCTTTGAATGTGCAAAGTATTCTCGGCACGCACCGGCAAACCACATTCCGCCGCGCTTCCTGATTCCCAAGCACTTCTACAACATCATATCAACCTGCGGCTTACCCGCAATCCAAAAAACCAATTTTTACAAGCCGCAATAAAATTTAAACCTGCAAAATCTGTTATTCCTGTGGGGTTTTAAGAATAAGAAGCGGCGGCTCTGTTATAATGAAAAGCTGTTTTTTATAAGGATTCGGGCGACTATGAAGCGTTTATTCCGGCCTTCTGCCGCACAAATGCAGACCTTCGGCGTACTGTTTGCCGTATCGGTTTTGGGCTTTTCCGGCGCGTATTCGCTGTTTTACAGCCTGACTTCGCCCGAACGTTTGCAGCAGATTGCAGCCCAAACGGCTGCCGGTACGGGGCGGAAAATCACTTTTGACGGCAAGCAAATCAGCCGCACGCTGTTTCCGCGCCCGACGGTTACGCTGCACAATATCGCCATCAGTGCGCCAAACGGCGCTCAAACCGAAGTACGCATCGAAGAAATGCGGCTCGGTATGGCCTGGAAAAGCCTGCTGGGCAGCGAAGAGATTGAAAAATGGGTGTTTATACGCCCCGATGTCCGCATTTCGCTTGATGAAAACGGCCGCTTCGGCTTGGAGGATTTGCTGAGAGCTGACAGCAGCCGGCTGCCTGTCAACCGCCTGTTTGTCGAACAGGGCTATATCAATGTGCAAACGCCCGAATATTCATACAGCCTGCCGTCGCTGGATATGAAACTCCACGGCGTTTCAGCGGCGCAAACGCGTATGGAGGCCGAAGGCAGCTTCAAATCCGGCGGCAATACGCTGACACAGTGGCATACACGCAGCACAGTCCTCAAAAACCGGAACGAATGGCAGTTTCCTGATTTTACGGCAGAAATCGGCGGCGAATGGGCAAAAATCCCGTTCGGCCTGACAATGGACGGCCAGCTCGGTTTCCAAACGGATACACGCCGTCTGAACATCAAACCGCTCAATCTGCAAGCCTCGCTGCCGCAATATGAAACGCACATCAGCGCCGCCGTGCCGAACGGTTCGGCGCACAACGGCGCACTGACGCTGCCGGAAATCAGTGCCGTGCTGACCTCTTCCTACCGCCAGGCTCAATGGAACGGTACGCTCTCACTGACCCGCGTACGCCTGCGGCCGACGGTGGCCGGTATCGACAAACTGGCTTTCAGCGGCAGCCGCAAAGACGGCAAAACCGACATCAACGCCACGCTGGCCGGACAGCTGAACTGGCAGCAGACCCAAGGTTGGGAACTGGCTGAGTTGACCTTCGGCAGCCGTGTGGAAAACACCTTGGGCGAGCGGCAAACCCGTTTCCATACTGAAATGACCGGCAATTTCCGCTACGCGCCGGACGGTGCTTGGCAAGGCCGTCTGCACGGTCTGCTCGACCGTCAAAATGCCGCTCTGGAAGCCGCCTACACACCGGCCGACGAAAACGAAGCTGCCGAATTAAGCGGCAAAGCGGCATTTAGCGCGCTGAATCTCAATCCTTATCTGGCAAACGTTTCCGACGGAAAAAGCCCGTTTTCAGACGGCCTGATGCCGTTGCAGCTGCTGAAACAAGGCCGTCTGAAAATCAATGCCGGATTATCGGCCAAAACCCTGCAATGGGAAAATGTCGCATTCGACAATCTGGAAAGCCGCCTGAGTGCCGATCGGGAAGCAGTACGCCTGCCCGATTTCCGCGCCGAGCTGTACGGCGGCCGCAGTTCGGGCAGCATCGAAATCGGCCTGAGCGAGCCGCTTTCCTACCGCATCCGCCAAACCGCCGAAGATGTGCAGGTGCGGCCGCTGCTGCAAGATTTGTTCCGCGTAGGCTTGGTCGGCGGGCAAGGCCGTGCCGATTTCGACTTGGAAAGCCGTGGGGCGACTCGCGAAGAATGGATCAAAAACCTCAAAGGCCGTCTGAATCTGAACCTGCGCCACGGCGCATTGTGGGGCTTGGATCTGCACCACGCCTTGTCCGAACGCAAGCATACGAAAAACGAAGAGCGTTTCACGCCGTTCACCCGTTTTATTGTAGAAAACACGCTGCAAAACGGCATTGCCGCCCACCAAAACGCGCAACTGTTTTCCGATACGCTGAATTTCACTTCCGAAGGCTCGGTAGATTTCAACACTTTGACTATCAAAGACAAAACCAAACTCTTTCCGCACAAAAGCAGCGGTATGCCCGTTCCCATCGACATCCGCGGCCCGCTCGACAATCCTTCCGTTACCGTTGATTACAGCGGCCTGACCGAAGGTTTGGACAGCGCCGAAGCAAAACAGCAGGCCGTTACCGAAGCCTTAAAAGCGCAATGGCAGTGGCTGAAGCCGAAAAGCAGCGGGAAGAGCAAGGAAAAAACCGAGTGAGGCCGTCTGAAACAGGAAAGCTGTTCAAACACATTCCCTAACCAAACAAATATTTAGCCTGTTTTACGGTTTGGAAACGAAGCAGCCGTCCCGCTTCCGTTTCCGCCGTCCCGGCAAACACACTTTATGTCCGAAACCGCCCTTTGGTACGGCCTGCCGCCGCTGGCAACATTGGCCGGAACAGCCGAACGTTTCCGCCGCTTGGCCGTCTGCCTGCCCGATGAAACGCTGCCGCAGC
>JAUNKU010000139.1 GCA_030532645.1 Neisseria sp.
TCGGGAAGCTCGCGTGCCAAGCGGCGGCTGTTGGCGATAAAGCCTTCGTCGTGTCCGGTTGCCAAGGCGCATTCGGCAATCAGCAGATTGGCGGGACGGCCGGCGTACAGGCTCATTCGGATTTTGGCCGGTGTAAACGGCAAGCCGTGGCGGCAGGCGAAAGCTTTGGCGCGGCGGTTGGCGGTTTCCAGCATCGGGCGCAGGCTGATATCGAGATGGAAGATGCGTGCCTGCAAAACCAAAATGCGGGCGGCAAACCAGTCGGCTTCGTCGGTAAACATTTTCGGGCTGGCTTGGCTGAAATCGTGGCGTTCTGCGGCGAACATCATCGCTACAGTGCGGATTTGCGGCAGCATTGATTCGAGAAACAGTGCGCCTTGTTCTTCCGGCAGTTCGCTTTGCAGCAAATCGCTGCGGTGGCTGTTACTGTCCACAATCAGGCGGCAGCGGTTGAGCGGCGCGGTTTGTTGTTCGGTCATCAGGGAGATTTTTGAGGCGGTCTGCATTGCTTTTTCCTTTTAAGTGAATGTGTGTTGTACAGACGGCCGGTGCAACAGATACAAAAAAGCCGCCTGCATAAAGTCCGGCGGCTTCTTTTTTCGCTTTCTCTGCGTTTTATACGCACGCGAAAAGATACCGCGCGGAGCTGCGGTACCAATACCAATATGCGTTAACAAAGCGGATGTTGTTCATTTGAAATCTCGTGTGCGGCTTTTGCCGTATGAAAAAATTTCGGCTACTTTAAAAGATTGCGTTAAGGATTGTCAATATCCAATTTACAAAATTTACCAGCATAGCAATGAATTGGTATAAACCTTCCATTACTCTCCCCATTTTGGCATTAAGTTGTGAGGAATATTGAGTTGGTCGAGAATTCTGGCAACAACGAAATCAATTAAATCTTCTTTGCTTTTAGGGTGGTGATAAAAACCGGGCGAAGGCGGCAGAATGG
Organism: Neisseria sp.; assembly: GCA_030532645.1. Classification (GTDB taxonomy): domain Bacteria; phylum Pseudomonadota; class Gammaproteobacteria; order Burkholderiales; family Neisseriaceae; genus Neisseria. Next base: position 953 of record JAUNKU010000139.1, read on the forward strand.
TTGCGCCTGCTTCGGCCAGCGACAGCAGGTTTTTCAGATGAATCAGTGAAAAGGGCGTTTCGCGCGGCACGATAATCAACGGGCGGCGTTCTTTTAAGGCGACATCGGCCGCGCGTTCGATTAAATGGTCGGATGTGCCGTGTGCGATGGCCGCCACTACGCCCATACTGGCCGGGCAGATAATCATTGCATCGGCCGGATTGCTGCCCGAGGCGGGCGGTGCGAACCATTCGTCTTTGCCGAAAACGTGCAGCTGTGTTTCATTTACTTGGAAACGTTCGCATAATGCGCGGCGGCATTCGGCAGGCGACGAGGGCAGATGCAATGCCATTTCCTGCTGTGCGACAATCTGCGCGGCTTGTGAATATAAGAGCCACACGGTTTTGCTGCTGTTGAGCAGGCATTCCAGCAGGCGGATGCCGTAGGGCATACCGGAAGCGCCGGTCAGGGCGAGGGTTACGGTATTGATTGGGCGGTTCATCATTTTGTTTCAATGGAAATGGTTGGCAAGGCCGTCTGAATATCCGATTCGGATGGATGTTTTATTTCGGCAATCTTAGCCGATACGGGGCAATCGCCCTCGTGTGCATCGTCCAAATAACCGGTGCTCATCAGAAATTCGCCGACGATTTCGCCGCCGACAAATTTAAAGTGCTTTTTAAACAGTTTCACCCATTCGCTTTTTTCTCGCGGCGCGTGTGCGTCCAGCCAGTTTTTGAAGCTGCCGTATTGCGCCTGCAAGTTTAAAATCTGCCGGGCATTGTAAATTGCCGCTTGGATTTTCAACGTGTTGCGGACAATACCGGCATCGTTTTTCAGACGGCCTATATCGGCTTCATCGAACGCAGCCACGCGGGCAATGTCGAAGCCGCAGTAAGCAGCATCAAAAGCAGCTTCTTTTTTCAGAATCAGCGTCCAGTTCAAACCGGCTTGGTTGATTTCCAAAATCAGCCGTTTGAACAATTCATTGTCGTCGGCAACAGGAAAACCGTAAACATTATTATGATAATGTTTGTTCGGGTCTGTACTGTCGGCAGGCAGTCCGGCAACAAATCGGCAATAGCTCATCGGCTCAGGCAGCAAAGTAGTAAACGATGTAGGCAATCAGCAAGACAATCGGCAGAAACAGCCAAGCCGTTAATTTTTTCTCGCGCTGTTCGCCGCGCAGATGATGGCCGATACAGGCAAAGAGAATGAATTTAAACAGAAAAGCGCATTCGCAAGCCAAAATAATGCCGTTTACCAGAAATTGCGTACTGCCGCGCTCGGCCGGATTGAGAGCAAAATAGAGCGCGGTCAGCAGTGGAATCAGGCACACTGCTGCGGCGCGGATAAGAAAGGTTTTTTGGAAAGACATTTTTTGTTCGCTTATGAATAAAAGGCCGTCTGAAAAGTGAATGTGGCGGATAAGCCGCTTGGGTTGGAGCAAAGTGCAAACCAGTGAGAGTAGGTTGGGTTGGAGCGGAGCGTAAACCCAACATTGCTCAAACAAATATTGCTGTTGTTGGGTTTACGCTCCGCTTCAACCCAACCTACGGTTTTCCACGCTTTTCAGACGGCATCAGTCCGTTCCGCGTGCGCGGTTTTCGTGGAACTGCGCCTGCCAGTCGGCAAACTTGCCTTGCTCGATGGCTTCGCGCATTTCCGCCATAATAACTTGATAAAAATGCAGATTGTGAATGGTATTCAGCTGCGCGCCCAAAATTTCGCCAGCTTTGTGTAGGTGGTAAAGATAGGCACGGCTGAAATTCCGGCAGGTGTAGCAGGTGCAGCTTTCGTCCAGAGGGCGGGTGTCGTATTTGTGCTTGGCATTTTTGATTTTCACATCGCCGAAGCGGGTAAACAGCCAGCCGTTGCGCGCATTGCGGGTCGGCATCACACAGTCGAACATATCCACGCCGTGCGCCACGCCGTACACCAAATCTTCCGGCGTACCCACGCCCATCAGATAATGCGGCTTGTGTGCAGGCAAAATCGGGCTGACCGCTCTCAGCATCCGGTACATTTCCGGCTTCGGTTCGCCTACTGAAAGGCCGCCGATGGCCAAGCCGGGGAAGTCCAATTCCTCCAATCCGCGCAAGGATTCTTCGCGTAAATCTTCAAACATCGCGCCCTGCACGATGCCGAACAGCGCATTCGGATTATTCAAATCTTCAAACGCTTTTTTGCTGCGTTCCGCCCAGCGCAGGCTCATTTGCAGCGATTTGCGCGCTTGCTCGTGCGTAGCCTCGCCCGGAGTGCATTCGTCCAGCTGCATCACAATATCGGAATTGAGCACAGTTTGGATTTTCATCGAAATTTCGGGCGAAAGAAACAGCTTGTCGCCGTTAATCGGGCTTTGGAACGTACAGCCTTCTTCCGTTAATTTACGCATCGCGGCCAGCGAAAACACCTGAAAACCGCCCGAATCGGTCAGAATCGGTTTGTTCCAGCCGATAAAATCGTGCAGGCCGCCGAATTGTTCGATTACTTCCAAACCGGGGCGCAGCCATAAATGATAAGTGTTGCCCAAAATAATCTGCGCCTTGATGTCGTGCAGATTGTCCGGCGTCATCGCCTTGACCGAGCCGTAAGTACCTACCGGCATAAATACCGGCGTTTCGATGGTTCCGTGATTGAGTTCCAGAGTACCGCGCCGTGCGTGGCCGTCGGTTTTGTGCAGCGTGAATTTCAGCATAATTGTTCAAATAGGTTTCAATATCAGCAGCCCGTCAGGGCAAAGCCGCGATTATAGAGCTTTTTGTACGGTTTGGCGAAAATGGTATGCAGTAATCCGCTTGCCATTATTGATTTTCAGACGGCCTTTCTTTGCCTTGTTTTTGCCGTTCAATGCTATAATCGCGCC
>JAUNKU010000140.1 GCA_030532645.1 Neisseria sp.
CGAAAACCGAACGCGCAAAACAATTCTTGGCGCAGGTAATGCACTGATTTTCCGGTTTAAAAATGCAAACAGGCAGCTTTTTACGCTGCCTGTTTTTTTGTTGCAAGGTTGTTTACGCCGCCTATTTCAATCCACAGATTTGCGGCCGTATCTGCAAATATTCCGCTAGCCATTGATGCTATTCCTTTAAGGGAAAAGGCGGAATGCCGGATTGCTGATAAGCGTATAAACACATTATAAAGACCGATAAAGGCCGTCTGAAAACGCAGCTTTAACGAAGTTAAGAAGCTGCATTTTCAGACGGCCTTGTTTATTTCAACTGCCGGAAAATATTCAGTCCGCAGTCAAAACCACTTTCATTGCGCCGTTTTCAGCTGCGTGTTTGAACACATCGTAAGCTTGTTCCAGCTCGCTGAATTTGAAGTGGTGGGTCAGCATTTTGGTGTAGTCCACAGAGCTTGATGAAATGGCTTTCATCAGCATTTCGGTGGTGTCGGTATTAACCAAACCGGTGGTGATGGTCAGGTTTTTGATCCACAGTTTTTCCAGTTTGAAATCCACCGGTACGCCGTGTACGCCGACAACGGCTACGTTGCCGCCCGGTTTGGCGATGCTTTGGCAGATGTCCCAAGTGGCCGGAATGCCGACGGCTTCAATCGCGCAATCTACGCCGTCTTCGCCGACAATCGCTTTAACTTGTGCTTCTACGTCGCCGGAAGCCGGATTGATAACGTGGGTTGCGCCCAATTCTTTTGCCATTTTCAGACGGTTTTCGTCCATATCGCAGACAATCAGTACAGACGGGCTGTACAGTTGCGCGGTCAGCAGGGCAGACATACCGACAGGGCCGGCACCGGCGATAAATACGGTGTCGCCGGGTTTGACATCGCCGTATTGCACGCCGATTTCGTGGGCGGTCGGCAGCGCGTCGCTCAACAGCAGGGCGACTTCTTCGTTTACATTTTCAGGCAGCGGAATCAGGCTGTTGTCGGCGTAAGGCGTGCGCACAAATTCCGCCTGAGTGCCGTCAATCATATAGCCCAAAATCCAGCCGCCGTTGCGGCAGTGAGAGTAAAGCTGCTGTTTGCAGTTGTCGCAGGTGCAGCATTTACTGACGCAGGAGATGATGACTTTGTCGCCTTTTTTGATGTTTTTCACCGCTGAGCCGACTTCTTCTACAATGCCGATGCCTTCGTGGCCGAGAATGCGGCCTGCGGCGATTTCAGGGTTTTTGCCTTTCCAGATGCCCAAATCTGTACCGCAAATCGTGGTTTTCACGATTTTGACTACGGCATCGGTCGGGTCGATGATTTGCGGCTTCGGTTTTTCTTCAAAACGGATGTCGCCTGCACCGTAATAGGCCATTGCTTTCATTTTCTTTCCTTTCGAGTTGAGTGGAAAATGCCGTCTTTGCGGCGGTGTAAAAACTTTGTTTTACGCTTGTTAAATCTTGCCGTCAAACCCTTATCGGAAAAAGTGAACACAGTTTGCGCCAAAACAAATGGCCGTCTGAAAACGGCTTGGGCTGCTTGCATTTGCAAACTGCCTGCCTGTTTTCAGACGGCCTCCGGCCGCGCTTCAAGCCTTATAAGCCGGGGAACATTCCTTTCATTCCCTTCGCCATACCCATCAGTTTTTTCAGGTTTGCGCCGCTGAACATCTTCATCATTTTTTGCGATTGTTCAAATTGATTCAAAACTTTATTCACTTCCTGCACGGTTGTGCCTGCGCCGGCGGCAATACGCTTTTTGCGGCTGGCTTTCAACAGGGCAGGATTGGCACGTTCTTTCGGTGTCATCGAGTTGATGATGGCTTCTACTTTGCCCATCGCTTTTTCTGCCGTACCTTCGGGAATTTGTTTGGAAAGCTGGCCGAGTTCGCCGGGCATTTTCGACATCATTTTTTCCAAGCCGCCCATATTGCGCATTTGCTGGATTTGGGCTTTAAAGTCATTCAAATCAAAGCCTTTGCCTTTACGCAGCTTTTTCGCCATTTCGGCGGCAACTTCTTCATCAATGCCTTTTTGTACGTCTTCCACCAAAGAAAGCACGTCGCCCATACCCAAAATACGGCTGGCGATACGGTCGGGGTGGAACGCTTCAAGGCCATCAATCTTTTCGCCGACACCGATAAATTTAATCGGTTTGCCGGTTACCTGCCGTACGGAAAGCGCCGCACCGCCGCGCGAATCGCCGTCCATTTTGGTCAGCACCACGCCGGTAAGCGGAAGCGCTTCATTAAATGCCTGCGCCGTATTGACCGCATCTTGACCGAGCATCGCGTCAACGACAAACAATGTTTCCACCGGATTAACCGCCGCGTGCAGCGCCTTAATCTCAGTCATCATTTCTTCGTCAATCGCCAAACGGCCGGCGGTATCGACCATCAAAACATCGTAAAAATGGCGTTTCGCATAGTCCAAAGCCGCGCGTGCAATTTCTACCGGCTGCTGGCTGGTGTCGGACGGAAAAAAGTCGGCCTGAACCTGTTCCGACAATAAGCGCAGCTGCTCAATCGCCGCAGGGCGGTACACGTCGGCGGAAACCAGCAGGATTTTCTTTTTCTTGTCCTGCTGCTTCAAAAGCCGTGCCAGTTTGCCGACAGTAGTCGTTTTACCCGCGCCCTGCAAACCTGCCATCAAAACGACTGCGGGCGGCGCAGAAGCCAAGTTCAGCGCACTGTTTTCCTTGCCCATCAGCTCAATCAGTGCCTGATTGACTACCGTAATAAACGCCTGCTCGGCAGTCAGGTTGTCCTTAATCTCGTGGCCGATGGCTTTTTCTTTGACATTCGCAACAAAATCGCGCACTACGGGCAAGGCGACATCTGCTTCCAATAAAGCCAAGCGTACTTCACGTAATGCCGGTTTGATGTTTTCCTCGTTCAGCGTAGCTACGCCGCGGATATTTTTGAAGACCGAAGTAAAACGGCCGGTTAAGTTGTCTAACATAACAATTCCTTTTCGGGCGCAAGCGTGCGCCTTATTTTTCAGACGGCCTTTCCACTCAGGCAAAGCCGTGCTTTATTCAATGGGCAGTATTTTATACCATTTTCGCAGGCTGCTTATGATTAAAGCAGATAAGCGAACGGTATTTGAAGCTGCATTAAGCCTTTAATGAAAACAGGCCGCCCGAAAAAGGCGGCCTGTTTGCCAATCAATACTGCTAATCGCGGATAAATCCGCAGTTTCCTCTATTTATTGCAGCCTTTGCGTACTTGGCTGACGGGATAATCCCGTTTGTGTGTTGGTAAATGTAATGTATCTGTAAAGAAATGACAAGCAGAAATTTTCGGGAAAGCTGGATTAAGGTAGAGAATGCTAAAAAATGGATTGGTTTGAGTATTAAAGTATAAAGCAATTAAAGAATGAGCAATATTGTTTGAGTTTTTGCTCAAAAATGATTGGGTATTGATTTATGGGAGGGTAAATCAATGAGAGTTTTCAGACGGCATTCCGACTATTCTTATCTGTATTATCTATATATTAAGGGGAATATAGGCACTGTTTCCGTATGGCTAAATTTTATTTTTATCTTACTTTATATTCAAAGTGCGACATATAAAGTACGACAGTTTTAGATATATTTAGGGGCTAATCTATTTCAGCCCCTTTCTTTTAACTCTGTTTTTATTGATCTGCATTTCAATTTCCACTAGTTGTTTCCAGTAAATCCCAAGATAGTTGCAACAAAATTTCCTTTCAGTTTAGTTGGTTGCCGATTTCTTAGCAAAATATTCGGTTTTAGGTGTTGACCTGTTTTGTTAG
>JAUNKU010000141.1 GCA_030532645.1 Neisseria sp.
ACATCGCGCAAACGCAGCAACACCGGCTTGCCTGCCGCGTGCACCTTCGCTACCGCTTCATTCATCGCCTTAATCTGCGCTTTTTCAGACGGCCGCTCTGCCGCCGCATAAGGATTGTTTCCAACAAAAAATGGGTCGAGATACACCGCATCGCAATCCGCAGAACTATCCGGATTCCGGCCGATATTCAAAACTTTACCGCCGCCGAATGCCACACCGCGCACGGTAATCACGCTGTTCTCGTTCTGCGTTTCGCGGCTGATAATCCGCCAATCGTGCAGCACGCGCATCGCACGCTCCACCTGCGGCAAACGCTCCAATTCGTGCGGCAGAAACACGCGCTCGTCGCCCACCGCACCGATAATCGTCCGCTCCTTGCCGACCGAAACGTGTTCCTGCAAACCTTTGCTGCGGATAAAATCCACCACCGCCGCCACATCCGCCGCCTGCGCCTGCCGTTTCATTACAATAATCATCGTATTCTCCTGATTGTTCTGGGATTAAACTTCTCGGAAGCTTCCGGCTTTCAGGCAAAAGGCCGTCTGAAAACCAAGCCCGCCGTTCTCGGACGGCCTTGCAGGTTTCTTTTCATTATTTAAAAGAAGATGCCGGATTTTATCACTGTTTATGCCGCAGTTGATGTGTAAACAATGCCGGATATTTTTACAATTAAGGCCGTCTGAAAACAGAATAGGCGTATTAGGCCGAAATACAGACAAAGCCTTATAAGGTTTCAGCCCGAATATAAAAAACGCGGCAGGCTAAAAACCTGCCGCGTTTTCGCGCGTCAAACCGGATTATTTGGAAGCGGCTGAAGCAGCTGCGCCTTCTTCTTGTGCGGCGGCAGCGGCGTTTTCACCCCAAACAGCAGGGTATTTGTAGCCGGCGAAACGGGTTTTCGCGTAAGAGCGGAATTCTTCTGAGTTATACGCTTCGGTTACGTCTTTCACCCATTTGCTGTCTTTATCGGCTGTTTTTACGGCAGACCAGTTCACATAAGCGAAGCTCGGCTCTTGGAACAGGGCTTCGGTCAGCTGCATACCGGAAGAAGTGGCGTAGTTGCCGTTTACAATCGCAAAATCAACGTCTTGTCGGCTGCGCGGCAGTTGGGCGGCTTCCAATTCTACGATTTGGATGTTTTTCAGGTTTTCCGCGATGTCGGCCTTAGATGCTTTCAAAGGATCGATGCCGTCTTTCAGCTTAATCCAGCCCAGTTCGTCCAGCATTACCAAGGCGCGAGCGAAGTTGGAAGGATCGTTCGGTGCTGAAACGCTGCTTCCGTCTTGTACATCTTCCAGTTTGGCAATTTTACCGGCGTACAAGCCCAAAGGTGCGGTCGGCACTTGGAATACTTCGGTCAAATCCAATTTGTGCTCGGCTTTGAAGCCGTCCAAGTATGGTTTGTGTTGGAATACGTTGATGTCCAGCTCGCCTTCGGCCAAAGCCAGATTCGGGCGTACATAATCGGTAAACTCAACCAGTTTCACTTTGTAGCCTTGTTTTTCCAAAGCGCCTTGAACTTGGTCTTTTACCATATCGCCGAAATCGCCTACGGTTGTACCGATAACGATTTCGCTCTTCTCAGGCGCAACGGCGGAAGCGGCTGCTTCTGAAGCGGCTGATGCAGCTGCCGGTTGGGCTTCCTGTTTTTGGCCGCCGCAGGCTGCCAGCGCCAATACCAATGCGCTCAGGGAAAAGGTTTTTACGATTGCTTGCATTGTTTTCTCTCCTAATGTTGGGAAATGTGTTGCTTGAAAAAGTGGGATTTTCAGACGGCCTTTCTCAGCAGAGGCCGTCTGAAAACAATAAAAATCAGCGTTTGTCCAAAGCTTTGGCGATACGGTTGCCGGCAGTCTGCATAATAATTACGAGCAACACCAGCACGGCTACGATAAAGATGATGACCTCGGTTTGGTAGCGGTAGTAACCGTAGCGGATAGCCAAGTCGCCCAAGCCGCCGCCGCCAATCATACCGGCCGCCGCGCTGTATGACAGCAGACCGATAGACAATACGGTAATGCTCGATACCATACCGGCACGCGCCTCATTCAGCAGCACTTTGCGGATAATCGTCCAAGGCGATGCGCCCATACTGGCCGCTGCTTCAATCACGCCTTTCGGCACTTCGCGCAGGTTTTGCTCCACCAAGCGCGAAAAGTAGAAAATACCCGATACGCTCAACACCAGCGAGGCCGCTACCGGGCCGATGGTTGTGCCCAGCAGTGCGCGCGTCAGCGGAATCAGCGCAATCATCAAAATCACAAAGGGAAACGCACGCATCAGGTTTACCAGATTATCGGCAACCGTATGCAAAACGCGGTTGTAATGCAGCTGGCGGCTGCCGCTAACAAACAGAATCACGCCCAAAACCGTGCCGAAAACCGTTGCCACCGTGGTCGAAAGGCCAACCATAATAAAGGTTTCCCACAGCGCTTGCAGAATCTCGCTTTTCATACCCGAGATGGTTGCTACGGCATCCGTCCAATTCAAATCTGCCATTTCAATCCTCCCGTACCAATTCTTTGCCGATATCCGACTGCGCGATAATCTGCCCGTTTTCCACCGAAACCACTTCCACTAGTTTGCCTTCGTGCAGCAGCGCAGCCCGGTCGCACAAACGGCGCAATACGCTCATTTCGTGGGTAACAATCACAATCGTGACATTAAAACGCTTGTTAATGTCTTCCAAACATTCCAGCACGCTGCGCGTAGTGGCCGGGTCCAGCGCGGAAGTCGGCTCGTCTGCCAGCATCACGCTCGGGCTGGGCGCCAACGCACGGGCAATGCCGACACGCTGCTTCTGACCGCCGGACAACTGCGAAGGATAATGCCCCGCGCGGTCGCTCAAACCGACAATCTCCAAACACTCCGCCACCCGCGCCTTGATTTTTTCAGACGGCCAACCGGCAATCTCCAACGGAAACGCCACATTTTGCGCCACCGTTTTATTGGTCAGCAGATTAAACTGCTGGAACACCATACCGATATTCTGACGCGCGTGGCGCAGCTCGGCGGCACTCATCGCCGTCAAATCCTGCCCGTTGACTTCCACGCGGCCGCTGTCCGGACGCTCCAACAAATTAATCAAGCGCAACAGAGTCGATTTGCCTGCGCCGGAGTAGCCCATCAAACCGAAAATCTCGCCCTGCTCGATGCTGAGGCTGATCGGCTCAACGGCTGTAAACCAAGAATTTTTATCACGGTGCCGGTACCGCTTGGATACCTGATCCAAAATAATCATTTTTTCAGTCCAAAACAGAAAAGCCCGATGTGCAGACACAACGGGCGCGGTATTTTTTGCTAGCTGATAAGGTAAGAGAAAAATCCCCAACTTAGCTGTTCTTTTACGCCCGCAAGCTGTGTCAAATCGGCGTTTCATTAAAAAACGCAATTTAACGCCGTTTTACCCTGTCCGTCAAGAGCTGAAACGGCGTTTGACCGCAAAATACTTTGAAAAATGCAAAGTGGCGCGTTTGGGCGGAAAATCAAGGAACCATAAAAGGCCGTCTGAAAAATAAACATTGCGGCTCAAACAGGCAGACAGGTAATGGGGTTTTCAGACGGCCTTTGGGTTTAACCGCCCATTGCGGCCAGCAATTCGGCCTGATGTTCGGCAATCAGCGCGGCGGTGATTTCTTCCATATCGCCGTCCATTACAAAATCCAGTTTGTGCAAGGTCAGGT
>JAUNKU010000142.1 GCA_030532645.1 Neisseria sp.
TTAAAGAAAGGCTTGCGCCTTCATAGGCTTCCGTCAGTGCTTCTGCATCGGCGCGTTCGGCAGCGGTGAAAAGCAGCGGTCGGTTTTCAGATGGCCTGATCAGGCTGCCGACCGTTTCCGCGTGCGGAAAACGGCGTGTCAGCTCTCCGTTCAGCCGGTCTTGATCGGAAAGGCCGTCTGAAAGCGGCATCAGCCAGCCGAGCTGGGTTTGATGGTGCGGCAGGGCGGCGGCGAGGGCGGCCGGTGGGATTTTGCGCGGCGGATTGCCTGCTTTGCCGCTGTACAGCGAACGGAGGCTGCGGTCGAGAATCTGCGACAATGTTTCGTAGTTTTGAATCCTGCCGTTTATAATGACGGCCTCAGGCAGCGCAGCTTCGGTGTATCCGACGAGCCGCAGGGCTTGGCCGGACAGAGCGGACAGGCGCAGCATACGCACTGCGCCGTTGCCGGTATCCGCGCCGACAGAAGAGCGGTTTTTTCCGCCGGATAGCGGAAAAGCAAAACGTTCCCGAAAGCTGCGCATTGTGTTTCCTTTCTGGATAAAGAAAACTGCCTGACGGAGAAAAAAGACGGAAAGGTCGTCTGAAAAATATGAAAAAACGGTTGCGGCCTGCAAACGATTTTACCGATAATGCCCGAAATGGCAAATATACTGAATATAAAAGTATGATTAAAAGAATTATTACCACATTCATCGGCCTGATTTTGGGCTTGGGGTTGTTCGGCGTCGGTGTGGCGGCGATTGCGATTTTGGTAACTTATCCGAGCCTGCCGTCGCTGGACGCAGTGAAGAATTATCAGCCGAAAATGCCGCTGATGATTTATTCTTCGGATAACAAACTGATCGGTATGTACGGCGAAGAGCGCCGCGCGTTTACGAAAATCGAAGACTTTCCGAAAGTGCTGAAAGATGCCGTGATTGCGGCGGAAGACAAGCGTTTTTACGAGCATTGGGGCGTGGACGTTATCGGCGTGGCGCGTGCGATGGTCGGCAACATTTCGGCCGGCAGCGCGCAGTCGGGTGCGAGTACGATTACCCAGCAAGTGGCCAAAAACTTTTATTTGAGCAGCGAAAAAACGTTTACGCGTAAATTCCACGAAGCCTTGCTTGCCTACAAAATCGAGCAGAATCTCAGCAAAGACGAGATTTTGGAGCTGTATTTCAACCAGATCTATCTCGGTCAACGTGCCTACGGCTTTACTGCCGCCGCGCAGGTGTATTTCAACAAACCTGTGCAGAAGCTGAGTTTGGCCGAAGCCACCATTTTGGCCGGTTTGCCGAAAGCACCGTCTGCCTTCAATCCGATTGTTAACCCCGATCGTGCCAAGCTACGTCAAGAATATATTCTCAACAATATGGTGGATTTGCAGATGATTTCGCCGGCCCAGCGCAGTCAGGCTTTGGCGGAAAAACTGCAATACGGCCGTTATGTGCACAAAATCGACCAAAGCTCGCTCTATGTTGCCGAAATGGTACGCCAAGAGCTGTATGACAAATACGGCGAAGATGCTTATTCGCAAGGTTTCCGTGTATATACTACCGTCAGCACCGAACATCAGCGCGTCGCTACCGCCGCTTTGCGCCGCACTTTGCGCGGTTACAGTAGCGGCGGCAATTACCGTGGGGCGGAAAACTATCTCGATTTGAGCAAAGTCGATGCCGATGATGTGGAAGAAGCGGTCGGCCGTTATTTGGACGGTATTTACGATGTGGACGGTATGAAAGCCGGTGTGGTGGTGGCCGCCCATAAATCCAAAGGTATTACGGTGCAGCTTCCGGACGGCAACCGCATCAAAATGACACCGGCGCAAATGGGTTCGGCCAAGCGTGCGTTGTTGAATAGTAAAATGGGTGACGAGCAAATCCGTACCGGTGCGGTTATCCGTTTGAGCGGCAGCGGCAAAAACTGGCGTATTACCCAAGAGCCGCTTTTGCAGGGTGCGCTGGTGTCTTTGGACGCCAAAACCGGTGCTATCCGTGCTTTGGTCGGCGGTTATGATTTCCACAGCAAAGCATTTAACCGTGCCACCCAAGCGCAGCGCCAGCCGGGTTCGACTTTCAAACCGTTTATCTATTCGGCCGGTTTGTCGAAAGGTATGACAGCGGCCACTGTGATTAACGATGCGCCGATTTCCATCCGCGGCGCAGGCAAGCGCGGTTCGGTGTGGCAGCCGAAGAATGCAGACGGCCGTTATGCCGGCCCGATTACCCTGCGCCAAGCGCTGACTGCCTCGAAAAATATGGTGTCCATCCGTATTCTGATGGCGACCGGCGTGCCGTATGCCCATCAATATATCCAGCGTTTCGGCTTTAAATCGTCCGACCATCCGGCCGGTTTGTCGATGGCTTTGGGTACAGGTGCGGCTACGCCTTTGCAGATGGCGGAAGGTTATGCGGTATTTGCCAACGGCGGCTATAAAGTTTCTTCATACGTTATCGACCGCATTTACGACGGGCAAGGCCGTTTGCGTGCTCAGATGAAACCTTTGGTGGCCGGTGAAAATGCCGTACAAACCATTGATCCGCGCAATGCTTATGTAATGTATAAAATAATGCAGGACGTGGTGCGCGTGGGTACGGGCAAAGCGGCTAATGCGCTTGGCCGCAGCGATATTGCCGGTAAAACCGGTACAACCAACGACAATAAAGATGCTTGGTTTGTCGGTTTCAATCCGGACGTGGTGACTGCTGTCTATATCGGTTTCGACAAACCGCGCAGTATGGGCCGCTCCGCATTCGGCGGTACGATTGCCTTGCCGGTATGGGTGGAATATATGCGTTATGCCCTGAACGGTAAGAGCAGCGTCGGAATGAAAGCACCGAAAGGCATTGTACAGAACGGCGGCGATTTCTTCCTGAAAGAACAGCAAACCACCAGCTCGGCGCTCAGTATCGATAACCGCGGTGTCGCTCCGCAGCAGCCGAAACGCAAACCGGTTGAGAAGAATCAAGCGCCGTCTGAAAAACGCAGCGAAGCACCCGCAGCACAGCCGAAGGAAAGTGCGCCGGTACCTGCTGCTCCGGCGGCCAAACCGGCTAAAAATCTGGATGCGCTGTTTTAACGTCTGTTTTCAGACGGCCTGAATCGGATAGAACGAATGCCGTTTGAGAAAGAATAAATGCCGCCCTGTTTTGGAAAAGGGCGGCATTTTTGTCGGGAAGTGGATTGTCGGGAAAGGCGCAGGTATCATTGGCGCAGAACGCAGAAAGGCCGTCTGAAAACGGCTGTTGTAAACATAAAAGGAATACAGAATGGCAACACGCAAAGAGATTTTGGCTTGGTGTGACGATACGCTGCAAACGTCGCTGTTTAAGGATTATGCGCCGAACGGGCTGCAAGTGGAGGGCGTGGAAGAAATCGGCAAAATCGTCACTTCTGTAACCGCCAGTTTGGCAGCTATCCGTTATGCGGCGGAGCAGGGCGCACAAATGCTGCTGGTGCATCACGGAATGTTTTGGAAAAGCGAGCCGCAGACCATTACCGGCTGGAAAAAAGAGCGGATTGCAACATTGCTGCAACACGGCATCAATTTGGTCGGCTACCATCTTCCGCTGGACGCGCACCCCGAATTGGGCAATAACGCGCAGCTGGCCGAACGTTTGGGCTTGATAACGGAATGCCGTTGCGGCGAGCAGAATTTGTTGAATACAGGCCGTCTGAAAA
>JAUNKU010000143.1 GCA_030532645.1 Neisseria sp.
GCTTGCAGTTTACCGTTGCCCGTGCCGACAAACGCCGTCTGCACACGCTGATGGTTGTACGCATAAAAGAACAGCCGGCCGCCTGAGGCCGTGTGAAAATGAAACGAAACGGAGTTTCTGCGGAGCTGAAACGCAACGCACTATAAACTTCAAGCGTGAGAAAAGCATTTTTGCCAACCGCAAAATATGCGCCCTAACGCCGTCATACTCGGGCTTGCCCCAAGTATCTCCTCCATTTGATTTTCAGCAAACCGGCTTTCCAAGCCCCCCCACCCCAGCCCTCCCCCGCAAGCGGGAGAGGGAGCAGATTGGCGGTTTATGAGTTTATGAACAGTGACGGGAGATACTTAGGCCAAGCCCGAATATAGCGAAATGGGTAATCCCAAACAGCCTGCGCCAAAACCAACAGAAACACGCCCCCTCTCCCGCCTGCGGGGGAGGGCCGGGGTGGGGGACTCGGCTCGCAAAGCCGATAACAACAAAACCAAGATAACGAAATATTAAAAACCTTTCCAGCCTCAAACCAAACGGCGCTTTTAACTTTGAAAGCACTGTTTTCAGACGGCCTCTGCCGTCTCAACCCCTTTCACAAACAGGAAACATTATGGCTTTTGCCTCTCTCTTTACCCTGCTCGACGATATTTCCGCCGTGCTGGACGATGTCGCCCTGATGACCAAAATGGCGGCGAAAAAAACCGCCGGTGTGGTCGGCGACGATTTGGCTCTGAACGCCAATCAAGTTACCGGCGTTTCCGCCGAGCGCGAGCTGCCCGTTATCTGGCAGGTAGCCAAAGGTTCGCTGGTCAATAAATTCATTCTGATTCCGGCCGCCTTGCTGATTTCTTGGCTCGCGCCTTGGCTGATTACGCCGCTGCTGATGATCGGCGGCGCGTTTCTCTGCTTTGAAGGCGTAGAAAAACTGCTGCATAAGTTTCTGCACCGCCATCAGGGCAACGAACACCGCTTGGCCACGCCGGACGAGCTGACAGACGAAAACAGCAAAATCAAAGGCGCAATCCGCACCGACTTTATCCTTTCCGCCGAAATCATCATTATCGCCTTGGGCGTGGCCGATGCTTCCGCTTCCATTATCGAACGCGCCGTGATGCTGGGCATTATCGGCGTAGGAATGACCGTATTTGTGTACGGCTTGGTGGCTCTGATTGTCAAAATCGACGACTTCGGCCTGCTGCTGATGAAACGCGGCGGTGCGGCTGCCAAAACCGGCCAGACCCTGATTGCCCTGATGCCTTGGTTGATGAAAGCATTGAGCATTGTCGGCACACTGGCAATGTTCTTGGTCGGCGGCGGTATTATCGTGCACGGCCTGCCGTTTATCCACGATTTCCTGCACGCGCAGCATTGGGACGGCGCACTGATGTCCAACCTCGCCAATTTAACAGTCGGTCTGATTACCGGCGCAATCATCTGCGCTGCGGTATTGCCTTTGATGAAAGTGTTCGGAAAATCAGAACATTAAAAACAAAAGGCCGTCTGAAAACCGCCGGTTTCAATTTCCTTGAAGCTTCGTTTTCAGACGGCCTGTTACTGCAATACTCAGCCGTTCCGGCCGAACACCCCCACCCCAGCCCTCCCCCGCAAACGGGAGAGGAAGCAGATTGGCGGTTGGTCTCAATATGCTTGGCAAACCATCGCTTTTTTAAAGCGAACGGTATTGACTCAAATAAACCTGCTTGAAAGAAGCAGACGAATATTTAGGCAAACTCACCATAACAAAACAGAAAACGCCAAGCAAACCGGATGATTCCTCTCCACCCAACCATAAACAACCGGCAATCTATCCCCTCCCCCTCCTGCGGGGGAGGGGATAGGATGGGGGTGTACGGCTTGCAAAGCCGTTTCCTTTATTCTGCCGATAAATAAAACTGCCGCCCGATTTTAACTGCGCTGAAACGCCGTTTTCAGACGGCCGCCAATCCTAAAAACTATGTCGAAATCCAAACTCTTCTTGCTTACCGCCCCCGTCATTCTCGGCCTGCTTACGCCGCTGAGTTTCGCGCCTTATTACCAATTCTGGCTGATGCCGCTGCTGTTTGCCGCGCTCGCGCTGCTGCTGGAACGCCGGCCGCAATATGCCGTGCGCTCGGCTTATCTGTTCGGCTTGGCGGGCTACACAGCGCAGTTTTATTGGATACACACCGCGTTGCACGATATTTCCGGCCTGCCGAATCTCTACGCGCTGCCGCTGACGCTGCTGCTGCCTGCCTATCTGGCACTGTTTCCGGCCGCTGCCACTTGGTTGTGGCGCAAGGGTTTGCAAATTGGCACAAACCGGCATCTTGCGGCTGACCCGTTTTGCCGCAAAGCCCGTTGTTCAGACAGCCTTTACGCCCTGCTGGCCCTGCCCGTTTTTTGGACGCTGGCCGAATTTGCCCGCGAGCGTTTCCTGACCGGCTTCGGCTGGGGTGCGCTGGGCTATTCGCAAATCGCCGATGCCTCGCCGCTGGCCGGTTTCGCGCCTTTGGGCGGCATTCATCTGCTGACCTTCATTACCGCCCTGTTCGGCGTATTGCTCGCCCGTTTGGTTGCCGCACACGGCAAAATCCGCCTGATTTATGCCGCACTTTCCGCCGCACTGCTGCTGATCGGTTTTGCCGCCAAACAGGCCGACTTTACCGAAGCAGACGGCACGCGCAGCACCGTGGCTTTGGCGCAGGGCAATATCGCGCAAAGCCTGAAATTCGATGAAAACCAATTTCTGCCGACCGTGCAGCGTTATTTCGAGCAAGTGGCAAACAGCCGCGCCGAAATCGTTATCCTGCCCGAAACCGCCATTCCGGTATTGATGCAGGACCTGCCGCCCGAATTGCTCGACAGCTTCGCTAAACAAGCCGAAGCCAACGGCAGCGCGCTCGCGCTCGGCATCGCCCGTTATACCGACGACGGACACGGCTATCTCAACGCCGTCGCCCTTGCCGGCAAACAAATGCCGTCTGAAAGCGGAGCATCAGCAGCATTTCCGCCAAGCGAAAACTGGGCTTTCTATGCCAAAAACCACCTCGTACCTTTCGGCGAATACAAGCCGCTGCCTTTCCTTACCGAGCCGCTCTACCGCCTGATGAATATGCCGCTGTCCGACTTCCACCGCGGCGGCCACGCTCAGGCACCACTGCCGATGGGCAAGCAGCAAGTCGCGTTCAACATCTGCTATGAAGACGGTTTCGGCGACGAACTGATTGCTTCCGCCCGCCAGTCCAGCCTGCTCGCCAACGCCAGCAATATGGCTTGGTACGGCACATCCAACGCAATGTACCAGCAGTTGCAGCAATCGCAGGCGCGCGCACTGGAACTCGGCCGCTACATGGTGCGCGCCACCAATACCGGCTTTACCGCCATTGTGGACAACAAAGGCCGCGTAACCGCGCAGCTGCTGCCCGATACCGCCGCCGTCTTGAATGGCGAAATCGAAGGTTTCCGAGGCGAAACACCGTATATGAAACTCGGCAGCTCATATCCGCTGATGATTCTGCTGGCAATTATCGGCGCAGCTTTGCTGATTGCGCGGCGCAAGGCCGTCTGAAAACACAGCTTCAACGAAGTGAAAACCATCGGCTTCTGCGAAGCAGAAACAGCAACCGTAGGTTGGGTTGAAGCGTAAGCGCAAACCCAACC
>JAUNKU010000144.1:0-1209 GCA_030532645.1 Neisseria sp.
AGCTGAGTTTTACCGCCATCGGCATTTTTGTGGTGCTGCTGGCGGTTTTGGTGTCCACTCAGGCCATCAATCTTTTGGGACGTGCGGCCGACGGGCGTGTGGCGGTGGATGCCGTGGCGGCCTTAATCGGGTTTTGGACGTTGGGAATGACGCCGCTTCTGCTGGTGTTGACCGCTTATATCAGTATTTTGGCGGTGCTGACCCGTTTTTGGCGCGACAGCGAAATGTCGGTGTGGCTTTCCTGCGGTTTGGCTTTGAAAAACTGGCTGCGCCCCGTGCTGCAATTTGCGCTGCCGTTTGCGCTGATTGTGGCGGTAATGCAGATTTCCGTATTGCCGTGGGCGGAATTACGCAGCCGCGAGTTTGCCGAAATTTTGAAACAGAAGCAGGAATTGTCGCTGGTGGAGGCCGGTGAATTCCGTGCTTTGGGCAAACGCAACGGGCGTGTGTATTTCGTGGAAACGTTCGACACGGATTCGGGTGTAATGAAAAACCTGTTTTTGCGCGAACACGATGAAAAAGGCCGTGAAAATACCGTTTTTGCCAAAGAGGGCCGTTTTTCGCTGGCGGACAACAAGCGCACGTTGGAACTGACGCAGGGCTACCGTTACAGCGGCGTGCCGGGGCAGGCGGATTACAATGAAGTTTCTTTCGAGCAGCTCAGTCTGATTATCAGCAGCACGCCGAAGTTGATTAACCCCATCGACCACCGCCGTACGATTCCGACGGAAAAACTGCTCGGCAGTGCCGATCCGCAGCATCAGGCGGAGTTGATGTGGCGCATTTCGTTGCCGGTGGCCGCGCTGATTTTGAGTATTCTGGCCGTGCCGCTTTCCTATTTCAATCCGCGCACGGGGCATACATACAATATCCTGTTTGCCATCGGCGCGTTTCTGGTTTATCAAAACGGGCTGACCTTTCTGCGTAACGCCGTGGAAAGCGGCAAAATCGGCTTTTGGGCGGGCCTGCTGCCGCTGCATATTGTGATGCTGGCGCTGGCGCTTTTGCTGCTGCGTATCCGCTCAATGCCTGCGCAGCCCTTTTGGCAGGCTTTTCAGACGGCCTTGAAGGGGAGAAAACAATGAAACTCATCAGCCGTTATCTGATTAAAGAATTGTCTGTGATGTCGCTTTACGCGATGTTTGCGCTCTTGGCTCTGTACAGCTTTTTCGATGTGATTAACGAAATGGGCGATTTGGGCGAGGGGCG
>JAUNKU010000144.1:1309-3607 GCA_030532645.1 Neisseria sp.
TGGGCGAATGGGTGTCGCCCAAAGCCGTGCGTTATGCCGAAAATATGAAAACGCTGGCCAAAGACGGCCGCGTCAGCACCGGAGCGGAAGGCTTGTGGCTGAAAGAGCAGAACAGTTTCGTCAATATCCGCGAAATGCTGCCCGACCAAAGCTTGCGCGACATCCGTGCCTACCGTTACAACGAAGCATTCAAGCTGGCGGAAAACTGGCAGGCCGAAGCGGCTTCGGTGTTGCCGGACGGTACTTGGCAGCTGAAAAACGTGCGCCGCAGCATTTTGAACGGCGATAATGTTGCCGTGAAACAAGAAAGCGAAGCCGTGTGGCAGGCCAATATCAGCAAAAATCTGCTGGACGTTTTGTTGGTGAAGCCCGACCAAATGTCGCTGACTGCGCTGACGGCCTATATCGCGCATCTGGAAGAAAACAGCCAGCAAACGGATTACTACCTCATCGCTTGGTGGCGCAAACTGATGTATCCCGTGGCTACTATCGTAATGGCGCTGGTTGCTTTCGCCTTTACGCCGCAATCCACGCGGCACGGCAATATGGGCTTGCGCCTGTTCGGCGGCATCTGCTTGGGCTTGGCTTTCCACTTCGCCGGCCGCCTGTTCGGCTTCACCGGCCAGCTCTACGGCCTGCCGCCGATGCTTGCCGCAATGCTGCCGACCGCGATATTTGCCGTTTGGGCGGTGGTGCTGATTTACCGGCAGGAAAGAAGATAGCATTGCCGGACAAAGGCCGTCTGAAAATCGGAGCAAAAGCCGGTTTTCAGACGGCCTTTTTGCGCCATATAACCAAAAACACTTCCGCCATAACCAACGATTCTTTCCCTTATTTCAGCTGTGCGGTTACATTAACACTGTCAAACACACTTTCAAGGGAGAGAAAAAATGTTACGCAAATTATCGGTTCTGGCTTTGATAACCGCCGCGCTGGCCGCCTGCTCGCCGAAAGCGGAGGAGGGCGCAAAAGCAGAAGCCCCGGGCGCGGCCGGCGATGTTAAGCTGCTGAACGTGTCTTACGATGTATCGCGCGATTTTTATAAAGACTACAATCCGCTGTTTGCCGCCGAATATCAGAAGCAGCACGGCGCAACCGTCCATATCCAACAATCGCACGGCGGTTCGAGCAAGCAGGCCTTGGCTGTGGCAAACGGCTTGCAGGCCGATGTGGTAACAATGAACCAAGGCTCGGACATCGAGCTTCTGGCGCAAAAAGGGCTGCTGCGTGCCGATTGGGAAAAAGCCTTTCCCGACAATGCCGTGCCGTTTACCAGCACCACCGTGTTTCTCGTGCGTAAAGGTAATCCGCAGCAGATTAACGATTGGGCGGATTTGGCCAAAGACGG
This sequence comes from Neisseria sp., assembly GCA_030532645.1. GTDB lineage: Bacteria > Pseudomonadota > Gammaproteobacteria > Burkholderiales > Neisseriaceae > Neisseria. The sequence goes on from JAUNKU010000144.1 coordinate 2,658, forward strand.
TGTGAAAATCGTGATTGCCAATCCGAAAGTAACCGGCAACGGCCGCTACACTTTCTTAGGCGCATACGGCTACGCCTTGAAAGCAAACGGCAACGATGAAGCCGCAGCCAAAGATTTTGTGAAAAAACTGCTGGGCAATGTGGAAGTATTTGAAAACGGTGGCCGCGCTGCCACCACTACATTTGTGCAGCGCAATATCGGCGATGTGCTGATTACTTTTGAAAATGAAGCCAATCTGGCCGCCAAGCAGTTCGGACAGGGAGCGTTTGAAATTGTCGTGCCGAAATACTCCGTGCGTATGGAATCGCCGGTGGCCGTGGTGGACAGCGTGGCAGATAAAAACGGCACGCGCGAAGCGGCAACGGCTTATCTGAACCATTTGTGGAGCAAAGAAGCGCAAGAATTGGGCGCAAAACTCTACCTGCGTCCGGCCGATAAAGAAGTGTTGGCCGCCCATTCCGCTGAGCTGCCGCCGGTAGAAACCTTCCGTCCGACCGAAGTATTCGGCGAATGGAAAGACATTATGCCGAAGTTCTTCGGCGACGGCGGCTTGTTTGACGAGCTGACCGGCGTAAAGAAATAAACGGATTGTAAGGCCATCGGCAGGCCGTCTGAAAAACAGGGTATTTGAAGCATACCGGTTTTTCAGACGGCCTTTTGTGTTGAAGCAATTAGGGTAAAACGATAAACAGCCGGGTTTATCTGAAAAACCGTTTTAATAAATGGTTTTATTGAGAAACACTCAACTGCCGTTATGAAATCACCGCGAAGCATAGGAAAGAAACAAATCAAGGCCGTCTGAAAAAACGGATATCCGATTTTCAGACGGCCTTGATTATTTCAACAGAAATAAGATGAACGGGGGAATTACGCGAACGGGCGGACTTCCAAGCCGAACATTACGCGGGCGGTGTTCAGCATTTGGCAGCTGAAACCCCATTCGTTGTCGT
>JAUNKU010000145.1 GCA_030532645.1 Neisseria sp.
TAAAACAAGGCCGTCTGAAAATAGGGATAAACGCCATTTTCAGACGGCCTTTGCTGTTTGTACGGCCAATCAGTTTTCTTCTTCGTCGCCGTAATATTTCACGCCGATTTTAATCGGTGCGCGGCCTTGCGATTTGCGGTGGTGGTTGGTGTCGCGCAGCGAATAGGCGCAGCCGCAGTATTCTTGCTGGTAGAAATGTTCGCGTTTGCTGATTTCAATCATTCGCGCGCTGCCGCCGCCTTTGCGCCAGTTGTATTCCCAATAAGTGATGCCGGGATATTTTTCGGCGGCGCGTACGCCGCAATCGTTGATTTGGTTCATATTTTTCCAGCGCGAGATGCCGAGGCTGCTGGTAATCACCGGAAAGCCGTTTTCATAGGCATAAAGCGCAGTACGCTCGAAGCGCATATCGAAGCACATTGTGCAGCGGCGGCCGCGCTCGGGGTCCATCTCCATTCCCTTGGCGCGCTCAAACCAGTTGTCCACATCGTAATCGGCATCGATAAACGGAATGCCGTGTTTTTCGGCAAACGCGATGTTTTCGTTTTTACGGATTTCGTATTCTTTTTTCGGGTGGATATTCGGATTGTAGAAATAAATGGTGAAATCGATACCGCTGGCCAGCATTGCTTCCATTACTTCGCCGGAGCAGGGGGCGCAGCAGGAATGCAGCAGCACTTTTTTCTCGCCGTTCGGCGGTGTCAGCACGGGGCGGTCGATGGGGGTAACGGCAGGTTTGTCTTGTTTTTCCATAGTGTTCGGAGTGATGTTGGTAAGCCGGCGGCATTGCCGGAAAATAAATGTTTTCAGACGGCCTTGCCGCTTGGCAGGCCGTCTGAGAAAGTATCTAAAAAGTGGGGCTATTTTAGCAGATTTACGGGCGATGGCGTGCTTCGATTTCTGCCCAGTCTGCATTGCGGTACGTCCAATACAAATCACGGAAGCGGGTTCGAAAACCATTGAGCCAAGGTTTGGCTTCGGTATTGTAGTGGACAATCAGTGGTGTGATGTTGTCGAGATTTTCTAAATGTTCTGACATGTTCCATTCATCAAACATCCAATCCACACCGACTTGATAATTATAGAATCGGTGCAGTTTCAGCCAACGGCCGAGAAACATAAGATTCAAAATTCCTTGGTCGCTGTCCCGGATTTTGTGAATATATTGATTGGACAATTTCAGCGCCAATTGGGTGAATTGTTCGTTGCGGCAGGCTTCATTATCCAACAACATCACACCGGCATTAAAGAACGAGGCGTCTGGTTCTGGTGCCTTGCATTGCTGAATATGGTCAATAATATCCAGTACCGCAGCAATCGGTTTCCCCTGCATATCCAAATCAAACAGCGGTTGCAAGTCTCCATTAACAACCAAGTCGCAATCCAGATAGAGCACACGGTCTGCCTCAATGATGGCCGGAATAAAGTAGCGGAAAAATGTACTTTCTGAGTTGATATGTTTGAGCGTTTTATAGTTGCTTAATAGCGGAGCATTGATTTTGATATCGGTAATCAAGCTGTTGAAGGTGGCTAGGCGTTGATTGATTGCTTGAAACCATTCTGCCGGAAAATCATTGTTCAGCAGATAAAAATGGACATTGCGGTTATGGAAACAAATGGATTTGATAACAGTTTGTACTTGCTCTGAAAATTTGGCATCAGCCCCGAACGCGATATGCTTTGTGGCTGTTGATGGTTCATTTTTATTCATTATTAGATCAATTTGTTATGGTCAATTCTGATAAGAGGCCGTCTGAAAAGCAAATGCTGTTTCAAGCATTTATTCAGAAGAAGGTAATTATTATACGTTTTTCAGACGGCCTTTTCCGCTATCGGTCAGCCCAAGCGTTTCAACACTTCGGCAAACCGTGCGACCGTACCATCCACATCGGCCAGTTTGTCCAAGCCGAACAAGCCCAAGCGGAAAGTGGAGAAATCGCTGCGCTCGCCGCATTGCAACGGTACGCCCGAAGCCGTTTGCACCCCTTCGGCGATAAAGGCCTTGCCGTTTTGAATATCCGCGCGGCCGGTGTAGGCCACCACCACGCCCGGCGCTTCAAATCCGGCCGCCGCCACGCTCGGATATCCGTTTTCTGCCAGCAGCGCACGGATTTTTCCGCCCAAGTCAAACTGGCGCTCGCGCAGCGTTTCAAAGCCTACCGCTTGCGCTTCTTTCATCACTTTGTGGAGCGACATCAAAGCATCGGTCGGCGGCGTGGCGTGGTAGGCGTGGCCACCGTTTTCAAAGGCCTGCATAATCTGCAACCATTTTTTCAGATCCAGCGCGAAGCTGTCGGACTGCGTTTCCTGCAAACGTTCCGCCGCACGCGCGTTCAGCATAACCAAACCGCAGCAGGGCGAGCCGCTCCAACCTTTTTGCGGCGCGGAAATCAGAATATCGATGCCGAGCTTCTCCATATCCAGCCACACGCAGCCCGAAGCAATGCAGTCGATGACCAGCAGCCCGCCGACGGCGTGTACCGCTTCGGCCAATTTCGCGATGTAATCATCGGGCAGCATAATGCCGGAAGCCGTTTCAACGTGAGGTGCAAACACCACCGCCGGTTTGAAAGCCGCAATTTCGGCGCACACTTCCTCAATCGGCGCAGGGGCAAACGGCGCTTGCGGCGCATCGTCCTGACGGGCGGTTAAAACGCGCGTTTCGGCGGCGATATTGCCCGTTTCCAAAATCTGCGACCAACGGAAGCTGAAAAAGCCGTTGCGTACCACCAAGCATTTCTCACCGCGTGCAAACTGCCGCGCCACCGCTTCCATTCCCGACGTACCGCTGCCCGGCACCACCACCGCGTGCTGCGCTTTGTAAACCGATTTCAGCGTTGCCGAAATCTCGCGCAAGGCCGTCTGAAACTTTTGCGACATATGGTTCAGTGCACGGTCGGTATAAACCACGGAAAATTCCAACAGGCCGTTTTCATCAATCTCAGGGCGGGGCAGGGTTGTCATCGCTTCTCCTTTGTTTGGGTGTGTAATCAGATGTAAGCGGATATTAACACTAAAAACTTTGGAAAAAAAGGCGATAAAAAAATCGTTTGATATTGAGTACCAAACGATTTTAGGTGGAAAGAGACGGGTTAATTACAGGCTGCGTGATAAAGCATATCTATCCGAGTATCGGGAGTAATAGCGTCCCAATCTCTCAGATTTCTCTCACTAGCAGAATCTACAAGTTTATTTTTATAATATGTATTTACATCTGCTATTGCGTAAACTTTTTTGGAACAAGATATTACGAAGCGAGTTTTTGCTTCATCATAGATTTTTTTTCCAGTTTTTGGATAATGACCCGGTTTATATTTGTATTTGACCCATACAATACCGTCTCCGTCAGAGTCCTGTCTCATTGAGCTGGAGTCGAAGTATATAGCAGCTTCATTATCTTCATCTACTTTAACCCAATTGGCAGCCAGTGTAGGCGCAGCAATCATTGCAAGAGCTGCGGCTAAAACCGTTTTATTGAATAAATTTTTCATCGTTGTGTTCCTTGAATAATTGAACTTATTGCTCTAAAAACCGAGCTTGCGAAGCTTACATTTTTTTTTTTTTTTTTTTCAAC
>JAUNKU010000146.1 GCA_030532645.1 Neisseria sp.
CACGACCGCATCGGTAAGATCGACAAAGATCTGCGCGGCGGTATCGCAGGTGCAACTGCAATGGCCAACTTGCCGCAAGTGACTATGCCGGGCGCTTCTATGGTTGCCGCAGGCGTGGGCCACTACAAAGGCCAAAGCGGCTGGGCACTGGGTGCTTCCCGTATGAGCGATGGCGGTAACTGGATTGTTAAAGCCAAAGTCAGCGGCAACACTCAAGGCGATATCAACGTTGGTGCCGGTATCGGTTACCAATGGCGCTAATCCCTTAAGGGTACGCTGAAAGCAAAAACGCCTGTTTCGGCAGGCGTTTGAAAGAAAGACCGGAAACAGTTTGACTGTTTGCCGGTCTTTTTTACATTCTGCCTTTTGGGGATTGCCCTGAGTGAGGATTTTGAATGGTTTATACAACAAGGCCGTCTGAAAAAGCCTGCTGCTTGTGCCGGCTTTTTCAGACGGCCTTAATGCCGGAATAGGAGCGGTGTGGGAAAGGGGAAAGGCAGGCTGCCGGGAAAGTGCAGACCATACCTGCAAAAAAACGTCCGCAGTATTTGTACTGCGGACGTTTTGGCCGGTCAAGTTCCGGCAATATCAATAATCGCGTGAGCGGCGTTCTTTTTTGAAACCGTCTTTTTTAAAGCCGCCGTCGCGGTTTTTAAAGCCGTCTTTTTTGCCTTTGAAGCCGTCTTTCTTAAAGCCTTCGCTTTTGAAACCGCCTTCGCGGCGTTCGCTGCGGCCGTCTTCGCGTTTGCCGCCCCAGCCGCCTTCTTTGCGTTTGCCGTAGCCTTTTTTGTCTTTGTCGAAGCCGCCTTTGCCGCCCCAGTGGCCGCCTTTGCCGCGGCCTTTGAATTTGTCGCTGCCTTTGTTGCGGCGGCGGGTCGGCTCTAAGCCTTCAATGGTCATTTCGGGGATTTTGCGGTCGATAAAGCGTTCGATTTTATGCACTTTAATGTGTTCGCCCACTTCGGCAAAGGTAATGGCCAAGCCGTGGCGGCCGGCGCGGCCGGTGCGGCCGATGCGGTGTACATAGTCTTCGGCCTGTTTGGGCAGGTCGTAGTTGATAACGTGGGTAATGGTCGGCACATCGATGCCGCGTGCGGCCACATCGGTGGCAACAAGGATTTTGCAGCGGCCTTTACGCAGATCCATCAGCGTGCGGTTGCGCCAGCCCTGAGGCATATCGCCGTGCAGGCAGTTGGCGGCATAGCCTTTTTCATACAGATCATCGGCGATGACTTCGGTCATCGCTTTGGTGCTGGTGAAAATCACGGCTTGGTCGATGTTTACATCGCGCAAGATGTGGTCGAGCAGGCGGTTTTTGTGGTTTTTGTCGTCGCAATACAAAAGCTGCTCGTCGATTTTGCCTTGATCATCCACGCGTTCGATTTCAATCACTTCGGGATTGTTGGTCAGCTTTTTCGCCAGTTTGCCGACTGCACCGTCCCAAGTGGCGGAAAACAGCAGCGTTTGGCGGTTGGCAGGCGTAGCGGCGACAATGGTTTCGATGTCGTCGATAAAGCCCATATCGAGCATACGGTCGGCTTCGTCCAAAACCAGTACTTCCAAGCGGTCGAAATCGATTTTGCCGCTGGACATCAAGTCCATCAGACGGCCGGGCGTGGCAACAATCAAATCAACGGGTTTGCTCAATGCGCGCAGCTGGTAGCCGAAAGACGAGCCGCCGACAATGCTGACGGTGCGGAACCAGCGCATATTTTTGGCATAGGCCTGCGCGTTTTTTTCTACTTGCGCGGCCAGTTCGCGGGTCGGCGTCAGCACCAAAGCACGCGGGCCTTTGCCCGGTTTTTCGCTGCGGCGGGTCAGGCGTTGCAGGGTCGGCAGCAGGAATGCGGCGGTTTTGCCCGAGCCGGTTTGCGCGGAGGCCATAATGTCGCGGTTGTCCAAAGCGGCCGGAATGGCTTGCGCCTGAATCGGCGTAGGCGTGTCGTAGCCTTCGCTTTGCAGCGCGGAAAGAATGTTTTTATCGGAAATGAAATCGGAAAAACGAACAGTCATTGTTTTCTTTTTGGGGACAACAAGGGCTTCTGCCGTACGCATTCGGGGCGCAGGCAGCCGTGAAGCTGGGGAATCTTTAATGTGTGAACAAAGATAAGGCTTGTCGCAGACTTCGGTCTGAGGTTACATCGGCGACAACCTGCACGGAATTTTTGCTTGCTGCAAAAAGATAACGGAAAGTTGCGCTGGCTCGGGCTGAACCCGGGCAGGCGTTTCGGAAAGGCCGTCTGAAAAATGAACGCCCGCGGCGTTGTAAAGAAAGAAGACGGCTTCGGTTGAACGGCGATGGCTTCCAAACAAAAATGCCCGATGTTTCGGGCAAACAGCCGTGCATCATAAAGATTTTGTGCGTGCCGGTCAAGCAAAGCGCGGTTAAGTCGGGTAAAATGGCGCGCTTGTATTCTATTGATACGGATACGGCAGATTTAAAATATCGTCATACGCGGGCTTGAACCGAATATGACGATGTGAATGAAATAAAGTGCTACGGATATTTTCCCGATAACGCAAAACCCTATTTTTCAGACGGCCTTGATATGACGGATTTTTCTTCTTTTGCCAACCGCCTCGGCAAAAACATCAAACACTTAATCAAATGGGCGCGGCGCAATGATTTGGAAGCGTGGCGTATGTATGATCGCGATATTCCGCAATTTCCTTTTGCCGTTGATGTGTACGGCAGCGAAATCCATTTGCAGGAATACGATACCGGCTGGCTGATGCAGCCGGAGGAGTATGAAGAATGGCTGGCCGGAGTGACGGAAGCCGTTGCTTTTGTTACCGGTTTTTCGCCCGAGCAAATCCACCTGAAACGCCGCGAGCGGCAAAAAGGCAAGGAGCAGTACGAGAAAACCGGTAAAGCAGGCGAGGATTTTACTGTGCAGGAAAACGGCCGCCGTTTTTGGGTAAACCTCGATAAATATCTGGATACGGGTCTGTTTCTCGACCACCGCAATACGCGCAAGAAAGTCGGCGAAATCGCGGCGGGCAAGCGTTTTCTCAATCTGTTTTCCTATACCGGCAGCTTTACCGTTTATGCGGCAACCGGCGGTGCACTCAGCAGCGAAACCGTTGATTTGTCGAATACTTATCTCGATTGGGCGCGGCGCAATTTTGCCTTGAACGGCATTGACGAAGCCGCCCATCAAATCGTACGCGCCGATGTGTTCCAATATCTCAAACAGGCTGCGGAAGAGGGCAAGCGTTTCGATTTGATTGTGATGGATCCGCCGAGCTTTTCTAACAGCAAGAAAATGCTGGACATTTTGGATATTCAGCGCGACCACGCCAAGCTGGTTGACGGCGCAATGGCGCTGTTGGAACGCGACGGCTTGATGTTCTTTTCCAATAATCTGCGCAGCTTCGTATTGGACGCAGATTTGGCGGAACGTTACGATGTGAAAGATGTTTCCAAACATTCCGTACCCGATGATTTCCGCAATAAGAAAATCCACCCATGCTGGGAAATCCGCCATCGGAAATAATGGGCAGGCCGTCTGACAACAGTGTTTTTCAGACGGCCTTTTTTTATCGGAAAGCA
>JAUNKU010000147.1 GCA_030532645.1 Neisseria sp.
AAGCGCACATCACCATCAATAAAAACGCCATTCCGAACGACCCTGAAAAACCGTTCGTAACTTCCGGTATCCGCGTCGGCACGGCCGCCATCACCACCCGCGGCTTCAAAGAAGAAGATGCACGCGAACTGGCAAACTTGGTAGCCGATGTCTTGGAAAATCCGCAAGACGAAGCCACTTTGAACCGCGTTGCCGCCGCTGCCAAAGTTTTGTGCGACAAACATCCGGTTTACGGCGCATAACTGCATAAGCATCGATGCCACCCAAACGCCCGAACAGTCGGGCGTTTTTTATACAAAGGCCGTCTGAAAATACGATTTTTCAGACGGCCTTAATGCTGTTTCCAGCACATTAAAACTGCTTTTCCAAGCTGACAAACCATTCTTTGCCTTGCCGCGAATAAAACGCAGGCATATTGCTGGCAATTTTCTTATAGCGGAAATTCAGGCGCGGCGTGATGCCTTTCCACGAAATTTTGTTATGCCACAATGCCGCGCCGGCATCGTATTCGTGATCCCTGCGGACAAAATCATAAACCAAAAAGCCCGGCGCCTTGAACTCGCGGCGGCCGTAACGCACATTGGCACGCACGCCCAAACCGTCGGCAAACAGCTTGACCGCACCGGCACGCAGCCCGTAGCGCCACGAAGCCTGTTCGCGCTCGCGCGTATCATCGTTGGCACCATCCAAACCGGCAAACACCAGCCAACCTTGCGCCGGATACCAGCTGGCCGTGATACCGGCCGAAGCCGTTCGGCTGTTGTAGCGTTCGGCAATATCCTTATCCTGATAATGTTTCTCACCGGCCTGTGCATTCAAAGCCAGCTGCCATTGCGGATTGAAACGGTAGCGGTAATCGGCAGCCACCCCGATATGGCGGTTGTAACGTTCGCCGCCCAGCCAATTTTGCTCGGCAAACGGAATCAGTCCGAAATCACGGCGCACATCACGGAAACGGTAACCGGCCTCCGCACGGACAGTTTGCTCATTGAAATCCTGCGCGTCCCAATAATGCACACCGCTGCCGTCCAGCGACAAATGCGCATAATGATTGCCTGAAAGATTCCAAGTACGCGCCGCGCCCAAACCATAGCGCAAACCGTGCGCACTTTTCGGCAGACTGTCTTCGGTTTTGCGCCAAATACGGCCGTCTGCCGTTTCAATCGTCCGTGCCGAAGCCGCATTGTTCACATTATCCGTCTGCTCGTAATTCATACTGAACGAAGGCTGCCAAGCCTGCTCTTCGGCCATTTTCTGCCGGTAATGCGCCGCCACTGCCCTGCCCGCCTCATTGATGCCGCCCTTTTCCACTTCGGCAAACACCGCATCCGCCACCCGATACTGCTTGTCTTCCGCCAGCATCAAGCCCAAATCCAGCTGCACATAAGGCCGCTCCGGCGCAGCGATTTCACGGTAAGCCGCAATCGCCGCCTTTTGCTGCCCCGTTGCCCGCAAGCGCGCACCCGCCGCATAACGCAGCAAAATACCGTCCACACCGCCTCTTGCCCGAGCCTCGTCCAGCAAAGCGTCCAAGGCCGCCCAATCACGCGCCAACACTGCCTGATTGATGCGCGCCTCCAAAGCCTGCGCTGCCGAAACCGGCCGCACCGCCTGCTGTTTTTCAGACGGCCTTGGCGGCAACTGAGGCAAATCCGGCTCGGGAATATCGTCGAAAAAAATCTGCTGCGGCAAATCCGCCTGCCGCACCTCGCGCACCGGCAAAGTTTCCGCCGATGCCGCCCAAGGCGCAGCCAGCAGCGCCAAAATCCAATATCTGTTCATCATCCAACTTCCAACAAAGAAGGCCGTCTGAAAACACCCGAAGGTTTCCGCAGAAACCGCCCGAGCCGTTTTCAGACGGCCTCGCGTGCCGCCATTATACCGCACGCAGATTCAAGGCATTATTTTTGGATTTCACCGCGTTTGCCGCCGAAGCCGACCTCGTAGTTCTTACTTTTTACCCAATTACGGTGATCCTCGAATGACACGATACCCGCAACTTCTTGAGCCTCAGAACCAAAAAAGCCTAAAGTATAACGACCGTTTCGGAGGTCTTCGTCATTCGTCCCCGTAGCCAAACTAGAAATACCCACCACATCTAAATTATTCAAACGGTAACGTCCAATTTTACCTTCTGCCAAATTAATTACCCCCATACTCCGGTAATCACCAAGATCTTGGATCACTCCCGATCCAGTGCGTTTACCAAAGTCCACAACATAGCGGAAATTAGCCTGATACGGCACTTTAATCGCATATCCAGCATATTCTGCTCTACCTACCATCGGTAATGATTTTTCTGGAGTTGCGTAACCAGTAATTTCCAACGGATAAGTTTCCTCAACACTTAGTTTTCCATTCTCTGTAACAAATTTTGAAATATTTGTATTTAAAACCATAGAAAACGGTTGATTGTACAGCTTACCTGACTTGTCAATTTGAATAATGCGACCTTGTTCATCCGGTATCTCATTCCCATTCCACTCAGAATAATCTGATACATGTTGCAACTCATCTTTCACGGGATACTCAACCAAATTAATTTTGGCGGCTTTCGTTTCTGCAACCAAATCAACTTTCGCTTTTTCAGCGGCTACCAAACCATCTTGATAATGCTTCTCTTTGACTAATTTATCCAACTCAGCCGCAGCAACTGCTTCTTCAGCCAATTTAAAATCGGCTGCATAACGTTTTGCCTGCTCAGCGGGCAAGCCTGCATCCAAAGCTTTTTTGTTCAAGTCTTTTTCCACGGCTTTACGGCGGGCATTTTCAGTACCATCAATCATCTCTCCCTGTTTACCACCGAAGCCGAAAGACTCATTACCAATTTTACCCGAACCAGCTAACTCTTCGGCTTTCTTGCCGAACAAACCCAGCTTATAGCTGCCTTTTTCACCATTTTCATTAGTAGCCGCGGCACTGATTCCAGTAACAGTTTTGCCATTAATAGTTACCTTTCCCAGCTTGCCTTGCTTCAAATCAGCATTAAAAGCCCCCTGAATAATGCCGATCCTTTTTGCTCGTCAAAATCCACGGTGTATTTCAAATTGGATAATTCATCTTCACGATTCGCAGCACTAAAAGCTTTACCCTCATAAGTTGCAGCCCCAGCTTTAGGTAAGCCTTTTTCCGGAGTAGCAAAACCTGCAACCTTATTTATTTTAAAATCAATACTTTCTGTTGTTCCTCGGCTACTATCGCGCCTAACCGTTAAAGTACCATTTCCCTCAACTACAGAATAATCTTGATTATACGATTGAGAAAATTCGTAAACTTCAGTAGTAACATCACCACCCCAGCTTCCTTGTGATGTAACCACTGAAGAACTAGCACTTGAGCTCGAAACTTTTCTTGCAGTTAAAGAATAACCATCAGCATAATTATGGCCTTTTGCTTTCTCAGTAGCTTTTTCAATTGCTTCATCTAATTTTTGCGGTAAGTCATCAAC
>JAUNKU010000148.1 GCA_030532645.1 Neisseria sp.
GAACCGTCCGCTAAATTTACATTATTATTTGCTATTGCTATAATATATAAAATTTATTTAACATATTATTATTCTTAATCTCCCTTTCGGAAAGGAAGCCCGATGAAACAGCCGTTTTCCCTGCTTTGCCTCTCTTTATTGTTAAGCGCCTGCGGCAGCGGAGGCGGCGGCAGTCCGAGTACGGCAGCCACCGAAACGCCGCCTGCGCCGATTCCGCAAACGCAGAACAACACGGCTGCAACGGAGCAAGCCGAAGCGGAACCGCCCAAAGTGCAAACGCCGGAAAAAGCCGGCGAAATGCCGTCTGAAAAACAGCCTGCGTCTCCGGAAAACCGTCCGAATACGCCCAAACAGCCGGAAAAACAGCCTGAGCCTATGCCTTTCCCTTCCGCCTCTGTCGTGGAACGCCTCAGCCTGAACACGCCGCAGGGTATTCGCGGCAGCGAATATGTGAAATTGGTATTGAACAACGGCAAAACGCTTGATTTGGCCTTGCTGCCGCAGCAAAACGGCAATGAAGTGAACTTTACCGGCCGTCAAATCGATGAGTTGCGCGACAGCAGCGGCGCGCTGGCCGGTTATTTCGGCTATGCCAAATTGAATGTGGTGAAGAAAAATCCGTACAGCTCGGAATATGAAGCCGAGCAGTTGCCGCTCTATCTGCAAAGCGCCGACGACAGCCTGCGCCGCCGTCCGGAAGCCGCGCATACGCTGAATTATCACGGCAAAATGTATTACCACTATCCGAGCGTCGGCAGCGAAACGCTGACGGCGGAAGTACAGGCCAAATACCACGGTGCGGAAAAAGCGCTTTCCATGCAAGTGTTCGGCCGCGACGACGGCAACCGCTATTGGGTATTGCAGGCCGACCGCAATGCACGCGGCAATACGCGCGTTGCCGTGAACGAAGACGGTACGGTTTCCGGCCATCTGATGAATGAAGACGCATTGGGCAAACGCACGCCCGATGCGCATTTCAGCGGCGGTTTCTACGGCCATAACGGCAGCGTGTTGACCGGCACGGCCGAAGCACGCGACGGCGCTTGGGAAGGCGTGATCGGCGCAACCGTCCAAACGCAATAAAGCCTTGCTTGGTTTGAACAAAAGCAGCCGATTGTGTACAATCGCGCGCTTTAAAGGCCGTCTGAAAAACGGAGCGTCCGGCTTCGCGGCAGTCCTTCGTTTTCAGACGGCCTTGTTGTGCACATCAAGGATTTTATGAAGAAAAAAAACATCAGGCCGGAAACGCTGGGCGCCGATTTGGCGCAGCTTTTGGCGGCCGATTGTTTTGTCGAAACGCTCAACGGCTTGGTGCAGTTTCTGCGCAAAGGCGGCGTGAAAACCGCTTCGGCGCGTTTCGATTTGCTGCTCGACACGCTCGCGGCCGACGAAGAACTGGCCGCGCGTTTGGGCAACCGTTTCCACGCTTGGCTGGGCGAGGTGTATATCTACCCCGCGCTGGTCGGCTTGGGCATTTTCTCGCGCAGCGGTTTTACCCGCGAAATGGGCATCCGCCTTTACGAGCGTTTTTTCCCTTCTTTCAAAGATTTCAACAATCTTCGCGACGTTTTCCTCTATCTTTTTTATCAGCGCAAAGACGAAGCTTGGCTGCAAACGCTGAGCCTGCGCCAATGGCTGTCGCTGCACCAGATTTTGTGCGCCCACACCGAAGCTGCGCGCCTGCAAAGCACCGCACGCCAACTGACGCAGGCGCGCCTGCACGCGATTGAAATGCTGTCGGTTTGGGTGGCGGCGGAAGAGCTGGAACCGGAATTTATCCGCTTGGAACCGCGCCTGTTGAGCGTGGAATCCGCCTTTGTCGGCCTGCACCACGAAATCATCCGCGTGGTTGCCCATTACCGCGAAAGCAGCGAGCCGTACGACACCGCGCATATTGAAGTGATGATCGCCCAATGCCGCGCCTTGGTGGAACGCCTGCGCCGCAGAGGAACAGGCGCGGGCGCAGGTTCTTCGGTGAAAGTCGCGCATCTTTTGGAACGTTTGTCGCAAAGTCTCGACCGCATTCAGGTTCTGCTCGATATTCAGACGGCCTCGGACGAATCGGAGCGCAACCGCCACACTGTCAGCCTGCTCACCTCGATGACCACCGCCGCTCTGGAACAGCACAGCACCGGTCTGCTGCGCCGCCGCAGCATCAAAATGCTGGCGCGCAGCATCAGCGAAAACACCGGCGACCACGGCGAGCATTACATTACGCGCAGCAAAAGCGAGTATTGGAGCATGCTGCGCTCGGCCGCAGGCGGCGGCGTGATTATCGCCCTGTTGGCACTCAACAAGCTGCATATCGCCACATACGGCTTCGGCGATTTCACCACCTCGCTGCTTAACGGCCTGAACTACGGCTTGGGCTTTATGCTGATTCATATGCTGCACTTTACCGTGGCGACCAAACAGCCGGCGATGACCGCCGCCAAAATCGCCGAAAAAATCGGCGAAGGCGAGCAAGGCCGCGCCAAATATACGCGCGTGGCGCAGCTTCTGATCGACGTTATCCGCAGCCAGAGCGTGGCCGTATTCGGCAATGTCAGCGTGGCGATGCTGGTGGCCGTGGGCGTAGCCCTGTTTTACACACAGCAAAGCGGCCAAGCCATTCTCAGCGCCAACGAAACCGCCTATCAAGTCAAATCCATGCAGCCGTTCAGCCAGCCCACTTTATGGTATGCCGCCATCGCCGGCGTGTGGCTGTTCTGCTCGGGCATCATCGCCGGTTTCTTCGACAACCGCGCCGATTACCTGAATTTGCGCAAACGCCTGCCCGTGCAGCCGCTGCTGCAAAAAATCCTGCCGCACAAAGCGCGCATGTGGCTCGGCGAATACCTCCACAACAATTACGGCTCGCTGATGGGCAACTTTATTTTCGGTATGCTGCTGGGCATGACCGGCTGGCTCGGCCATCTGCTCAACCTGCCGCTCGACATCCGCCACGTTGCCTTCTCATCCGCCAACTTGGGCTACGCCGCCGCCAGCAGCGATATGGCTTGGTGGAGTTTCCTGTACAACTTATGGGGCGTGCTGCTGATCGGCGGCGTGAACCTCTGGGTCAGCTTCGGCCTCGCGCTCTACGTTGCCCTGCGCTCGCGCGGCACCCGCATCGAAAGCCTGCCCGCCCTCTCCGCCGCCTTCGTGCGCGAACTGAAAACCAAACCTTTAAGCCTGCTGTTCCCCGTCGGCTTGGCGAAAAACGAGAAAGAAAGCGACAAAACGGCTGCGGAGAAAAACGGCAAATAAAGTATGCCGCGCCCAAGCCGCACAAAACAAAGGCCGTCTGAAAATCCGAGTTTTCAGACGGCCTTAATATTTGGATGGTTGGAAGAGATGCTTTTGCAGAAGCAGCATAACGATGAACATAAA
>JAUNKU010000149.1 GCA_030532645.1 Neisseria sp.
TGGTTGTTCAGGTTGGTGATGTAGGTTTGGTGGTGTTTGCCGTAGTGGTATTCCAGCGTTTCTTTGGAAAGATGCGGTTCCAAAGCGTCCAAAGCGTAGGGCAGTTCCGGTAATTTGAATTCCATAATTGATGCTCCTGAATTTTTTGTTAAAAGTTTCTTTCCGTTAGCGTTCGGAAAGAGGCAATTTTACTGATTTTGCGGTGAAAACGCCATTAAAAGTTTTATAATGCGGCATTGATTTGAATTTCGTCGGAACTTCGTTTTCAGACGGCCTCGGGAGCGTAATAATGGATACTTATCAGGATTTTGACGGGCAGGACAGCGAAATCGCGGCGTTAAGCGTGCCGCCGCATTCCGTGGAGGCCGAGCAGTCGGTGCTGGGCGGCCTGCTGCTGGAAAATGCGGCGTGGGACCGTATCGCCGATGTGGTTTCCGCCGATGATTTCTACCGCCACGAACACCGCGTGATTTTCCGCCAAACGGCCAATCTGATTAACGAAAGCCGTCCGGCCGATGTGATTACCGTACAAGAGGCTTTGGAGCGTTCGGGCGAGCTGGAAGCGGCAGGCGGTTTCGATTATCTGATTACGCTGGCGCAGAACACGCCTTCGGCCGCGAATATCCGCCGCTATGCCGAAATTGTGCGCGAACGTTCGGTGATGCGTCAGCTGGCGGAAGTGGGGACGGAAATCGCCCGCAGTGCGCACAATCCGCAAGGCCGCGATGCCGGCCAGCTTTTGGACGAGGCGGAAAACAAAGTGTTCCAGATTGCGGAAAGTACCAGCAAATCCAAGCAGGGCTTTTTGCAGATGCCGGATTTGCTGCAAGAAGTGGTGGAGCGCATCGATATGCTGTACTCGCGCGAAAATCCGAACGAGGTAACGGGCGTTTCCACCGGTTTTGCCGATCTGGACTTGAAAACTTCCGGCTTGCAGGCAGGCGATTTGATTATTGTGGCCGGTCGTCCTTCGATGGGTAAAACCGCGTTTTCCATCAATATTGCCGAAAATGTGGCGATTGACAGCAAACTGCCGGTGGCCGTGTTCTCAATGGAGATGGGCGGCGCACAGCTGGTAATGCGTATGCTCGGCTCGGTGGGCGAGCTGGATCAGCACGTTTTGAAAACCGGCCGTTTGGAAGACGAGCATTGGGTGCGCCTGAAAACCGCTTTGGACAAATTGGCCGATGCGCCGATTTTTATTGATGAAACCGCCGGTTTGAGCGCATTGGAAGTACGCGCCCGTGCGCGGCGTTTGGCACGCCAATTCGGCGGCACGCTCGGTTTGATTGTGATCGACTATTTGCAGCTGATGCAGGGTTCCGGCCGTAAAAACGAAAACCGTACTGCCGAGTTGGGCGAAATTTCCCGCTCGCTCAAAGCCTTGGCAAAAGAGCTGCAAGTGCCGATTATTGCCTTGTCGCAGCTCAGCCGCGCGGTGGAGCAGCGTACCGACAAGCGGCCGATGATGTCGGACTTGCGCGAATCGGGCGCAATCGAGCAAGATGCCGACTTGATTATGTTTATGTACCGCGACGAGTATTACAATCAAGAATCGCCGATGAAAGGGCTGGCAGAATGTATTATCGGCAAACACCGTAACGGCCCGGTGGGCAAAGTGTTCCTCACTTGGCGCGGCCAATACACCAAATTCGGCAATGCCGACCACAACAGCATTCCCGATTATGCAATGATCGAGGACTGACAAGGAGCCGGAATGAATACGCGGGCGCAAGGGTTTACACTGATCGAACTGGCCGCCGTCCTTGCCTTGGCAGGCATCTTGGCGGCTCTGGCTGCGCCCGATGTATCCGACTGGCTGGCCAAACGCCGCGTACAAGCGCAGGCCGAGCGGATGCAGACCTTGCTGAAAACCGCGCAGCAGGAAGCGGTGCGTTTGAACAGCACCGTATTTGTCTGCACATCGCAAGTGAAAAAAGACATCAATGTCGATAACCATTGCGACAGCCGCTATTTCGGCCAAGGCTTTTCCGCCTGGGCCGACATCAACGGCAACCGTTTCTACGACGGCAAAGACAAACCGGGCAGCAATAATGCCTATACCACCGATTTTCTGATACGCAGCGTGGTTATCAACGAGCCGGAGGCTTCGCCGAAAACCGAAGTTTCCCTGAGCCGCTGGCAGTTTGGCGGTACGCACAGCAGTGAAACCGCCGAAATTTTCGCCTTCTTTTCAGACGGCCGTTTCCGCCGCTATCAAGGCCGGAGCAAAGGAAAAGCACCGGCGGAAGCCGTTGCCGGAGGCGGCTATACACGCATCGCGTTTACCCAGCCGCATCAAAACCCCGAACGGCGCAAACACCGTACCGCTGCCGTTTGGCTCGACAGCAGCGGCAACAGCAAAATCTGCCGCCCGAACGACACCGGCCTGCCCTGCCGGTTGGAAGAAAGCGCGCAGGCAGACAGTTAGCGGAGCAGGAATATATATAGAAGGCCGTCTGAAAACTTTGTTTTTCAGACGGCCTTTTTACATTTAATGAATTGGGCGAAAAGGATTTTTTGTTTTTGAAATGCCGTCTGAAAAGTCGGAGGGCTTTAAGATTTTTTTATCCCGTTTTTTAATTTTCCAACAGGAAATCAATCCTTCTTTTCCTTCAAAAGGCTGAAACGCCGAGTATCACAAGCCCGAAAATCTTCTGCATTTCGCACTTTCTGCAACATTCAAAGCTGCAAAAATCCCAACCATCAAAATAAACGATTTGCATCTGCAAAACGGCTGAAATAAGGTTTGCCGAAACGGAAAATGGAGGAAAACCGATGCCGTCCGAGCTCTATACTTGCGCGACTGTGCGCCGTATCCGAGGTTTCAGTCTGATGGAAGTGCTGGTGGCGATGCTGGTTTTGGCCATTGCATTGTCTGCACTGCTGGCGGCTTTGATGCGCGGCAGCGGCAGTTTGCGGCAGAACGAAGCGTATTCTGTGGCGGTGCAGGCGGTGGAGAACTTGGCCGAAAGCATTAAAAGCAATCCGCAGTTCAAAACGGCGAAAAGCGGTATCCGCCGCAAAGATTACAGCCTGTATCTCAACACGCCTCCGTCGGCGCGCTGCGATACGCTGCCGTCCGACGGCAGTACGCCGAAAATGCTGGCGGCTTATCATTTGTGCCGTCTGAAAACCGAGCTGGCCGCCGGTTTGCCGAATATGCAGACGGCTTTTACCGTTTGTCGGGACGACCGCGCCGCGGTGCCGCAAATCAATGCATTCGGCTGTAACGGCAGAGGCAGAGGGTTGATGATTAAAGCGGTTTGGCAGCCGAAAAACGGCAATTC